>JAKBDW010000003.1:0-4080 GCA_021834245.1 Pseudomonadota bacterium | reverse complement strand
CAATCAGCAATAACCTGTTTCCCATGGGCATTGTGGGTGACAGCTTCGCAACTACCAGCATGTGGCTAGGCGGAATCGGCTTCGCCGCCGTGGTGTATTTTACCTATCGTTGGACTGAGAAGCTGGGTCTTGCGTCCGCTGGCAAGCGCTGAGGGCCTCCGATCACTTCCAGGTGCACACTCGACCCTTATTTTGGTCGTCCAGCCAATCCTGTAGCGGCGCAAAATAATCCAAAATGGCGGAGGCATCGGCTTCGCGTTCACCCGTGAGTGTCTGCATGGCATCCTGCCAGGGTTCACTCGCGCCAAGTGCCAGCATCTGCTCCAGTTTCTTTCCGGCGGCCCGGCTGCGGTAGAAACTGCAGGTGTCGAGCGGACCCTTATGACCTGCCGCTTGGCACAGAGCTCGGTAGAACTGGAACTGATAGATGTCTGCCAGGAAGTAGCGCATATACGGGATGTTAGCGGCGATGTGGCTCTTGGCTCCAGGATCAAAGTCCCGTTCATTGCGAGGCACAGGCGCCGCAATACCTTGGTATTCCCGGCGCAATTGCCACCAGGCGGTGTTGTAATCATCCGAGCTGATCTCGCCGCTGAACACCTTCCAGCGCCACTCGTCCACAAGCTTGGCGAACGGTAGGAAAGCAACTTTCTCCAGCGCCATCTGCATCAGCCGGTTGATGTCGGCTTGCCGGCTGATGTCAACAGCGGGCGCGAGACCCACCGCATGAAGGTATTCGGGCGTGATGGCGAGGCGTACCGTGTCGCCAATCGCCTCCTGGAAGCCATCATTGGCCCCGTTCTGGAAAAGATAAGGTTGGTCGCGGTAGGCCTGGTAGTAATGGATGTGGCCGAGCTCGTGGTATGCATCGTAGAGGTCTGATGCCGCCGGACGCAGACAAGCCCGTAGGCGCAGATCCTGTCCACCGTCCATATCCCAAGCGCTGGAATGGCAAACTACTTCGCGGTCCCGCGGCCGGGTGAACTGGGAGCGCGACCAGAAGCTGGGCGACAGGGGTTGAAGTCCCATCGACTCATAGAACGCTTCGGCGGAACCGCGGGCGAGTGTGCCATCGGGATTGATACCCACCATCTGCCGGGCAATCTCAAGCTGTGCCCGATGGATCGCATCCGCTTGAGCCGGAATATCACCCTTAGGCGCCCGAGCCAGCAGCTTGGCCTCCATCAGGTCATACTTTCCCTGCAGAAAAGTGTCCACATCGGGGCCCTTCACCCCGGGATACGGCTGCACCAGGGGGTAGATATTGGTCCATTCCTGGGCCCACATATTCCCGAGCAGGTGTGCCGGGATGGTGCCATCTGGCCCCATGCGATTCCTGCCGTAGACTGTAGCGAGCCGGTGATACACGTAGCAGTGCAGCGCTTGATAGAGCGGCTTCACTTGTACCCAGAGCCGGTCCGTGTCCTTCGCGAATTTCTGAGGAGGCATGTCATAGCCTGATTGCCACACCTCGGCCACATTCCTGTATCCAAAGTCACGTGCGCCTTGGTTAGCAAGCATCACAAAGCGTGCGTAGTCATCGCGCATGGGTTTGACGCTGTCATGCCAACCGCGCCAGGCGTCCAACAGCGTGGCGTAACCCTTAGGGTTGTAGTTGGCCCTGTCAGCCAACACGTCCTCCAGCTGAGCCAAGTCACGGCAGGGGAGCCCGCCTCTGGGGCAATATCGCGCGCCTGCGTACATGGACTGCATCTCGGCTGCGGTCCGTGTCATCTCCAGACGCTTGTCGGGATCGTTAGGCGGAAGGAACGGTGCCGAGAGCCTAAGAAGCTTCAGTTGGCGCGCAGTTTCTGGATCGACCCG
Organism: Pseudomonadota bacterium; assembly: GCA_021834245.1. Lineage (GTDB taxonomy): Bacteria > Pseudomonadota > Gammaproteobacteria > Acidiferrobacterales > UBA6901 > JAJXUF01. The sequence goes on along the minus strand of JAKBDW010000003.1, from coordinate 2,256 downwards.
CACTCCATCGAAGCGTTTTGCGCGGTCGATAGCCTGACCGAGATAGGTGAGCGCGCGGTCGTCAGCGTGGGCCACGAGATCGTCTGTGTCACCATTCATGTAGGTGCTGTTCACCCACTCTGCCTCGTTATCCTGCCGACTCACTTGCTGCAGACGCGTATCCACCTCGGCGACGAACCGCTTAGCCTCGCCGGGGGTAGGCTGCGCGGTGGTGGAATCGGAATTATGAGAGCAGCCGGCCGCCGTTACGAAGCAGAGCGTAAGGAGTACAACGACACGCAGAGTCAATCTGGGACCCATCGGATCATGCGATGTCGCCAATCAGCTTGCGCTGAATGGGACGTGAGAAAAGCAGGAGCAGCACGCCGGCGCCCACGGTGAAGTAAACGACCTGCATGAACAATCTCGGCATCTCGGCGACGTTGGTTGGGCTGAACTGGCCACCCACTAAGCCAGCAATCACGCTGCCGATGGCATCTGCCATAAACCAAGTGCCCATCATCTGACTCATATAGCGTCGTGGCGCAAGCTTGGTAAAGGTGCTCAAGCCTACGGGACTCAGGCACAGCTCGCCGGTGGTGTGCAGAAAATATGCGAAAACTAACCACATGGACCCGGCCTTACCTCCGCCGACCGCCACCTTGGCGGCAAACGCCATGACCAGGAAGCCCAAACCCAGCTGGATGAGCCCAAGAGAGAACTTGAAAGGCGATGAGAGGTTGTGATTACGGCGTGCAAGCGCTACCCACAGGTAACCGAATGCGGGCGACAGCAGGATGATAAACCAGGGATTGACGCTCTGGAACCAAGTGGCAGGGATGTTGAAGCCATCGACCATTCGCTGGGTGTAGGTCTCTGCAAACACGTTGAGGGAAGAACCGGCATGTTCGTACCCAGACCAGAACGCCGCGGCGCCGAGAAAGAGGATGAATATGGCCAGGATGCGCTTCTTCTCCTGTTCGTTCAGACCGCCTAAGGCCAGTACATAGGCGAAATAAGCCAACGCCAAGATGAAGATGAAATACAAGATCTCGTGCGCCAACGTGACGATATCCAGCCGGAGGAAGCCGCCGTACAGCAGCAGCGCGACTACCACCAACGCCACAAGACCAGCAACGATCAGGCCCCACCCGCGTCGGCACGTAGCGGCGTCCTGAGCGGGTTCACCAACATGGCTCGGATGACGGCCAGCATCACCGAGGTAGGAGTTCATGGCGCGATATTGCGCGAGGCCGAGCAGCATCCCTATGCTCGCCACCAGAAAGCCGTAGTGCCAGTTGTAGCGCTCACCGATATAGCCGGCGAGCAAGGGGCCGAACCATGCTCCGAGGTTGATCCCGGAATAAAAGATGGAAAATCCCGCATCGCGTCGCGCACCACCTTCCGGGTACAGCTGTCCGACAATGACGCTGACGTTCGGCTTTAGCAAACCAGTTCCGAGAACGATGGTCGTAAGGCCGACGCATGCCAAGGCCATGCCGCCGCCCGGCCACGCCAACAATCCATTGCCTAGCGAAATCAGCATGCCGCCGTACCATACCGAACGCTGTTGGCCAATGAGGCGGTCCGCAATCCAACCGCCGAGGAGCGTCATCATGTATACGGCACCTGTATAGATGCCGTATATAGCACCGGCGTCTGCAGTGGACATCTGCAGCCCCCCGCGGCCCTTATCTATTGCATCCACCAGGAATAGCACCAGCAAAGCCCGGTTACCATAGTAGCTGGCGCGTTCCCACATCTCCGTGAAAAAAAGCGTATAGAGTCCAACAGGCTGTCCGAACAGCTTCTTCTGGCTCATATCGGCCAATTCATTGGATGCCATGGCTACCCACCCTGTGGAATACGACTGCGCGAGAGCATCCCGGTTTAACTACTGTCCGTCAACTCGGGACGAACGTAGCGATGTGGCTGTGCGAACCGTCTCTCTGGAATGCGGGGAATACCATGAGCTCAATCAAGCTAATGACCACACCATCTCGCTTCATCATGAGGGTGAGGATGTCAGGGTACCATCCGCGCGCATCGAGTTTGGCAGTGTCTCCGCGATGACCAAGCTGAGTCGCGAATACCGCCATGGATTGTACGCCCTGCTTTCCGGAGAGACGGATACGCGGAACGTTTACCTGCCCTGCTCGTGCTGGGCATCGACTTCGCGGGAGCCCGGAACCATGATGCGCGCCATGATCATGCCGATCTCGTAGAGCAGATAAATGGGGAGAGCTAGCAGCGTCATAGACACAACGTCCGGCGGTG
>JAKBDW010000304.1:0-4083 GCA_021834245.1 Pseudomonadota bacterium | reverse complement strand
TCCGGCTTCACCATGTTCATACCGCCATCGAATGACCGACGTGTGGCTACGTGGTGGCTCAACTCACAAATGCTGACGTGAGGAATGGAGTTCACCGAACCGAACGCCGACGCGAAGCGGGACAGAAAATCGCTCTGTCCTGGCTCGGCGCGCCCCCAGTAGACCACCAGTTGGTTGGTGATGGGGCCGAGGTCCGGATGTTTAGGATCGACCGGCGTGTTCGGTCCGTCTCCCCTCTTCCACAAATCCTTGAATCCTTCGATCGAACGGTTCTCCTCGCCGGGCACCTCCTTGAAGAGCTGACCGCCATCGACCACCTCGTTAATCAACTGATCCCAACCGATGGTCTTGAAACGACCCGATCCGCGCGGTCCTACGCGCTTCAGCGGAAAATAGACGCGATATCGATCGTATACCGTCTGGACCCCAGCGTTGCCTCGTGGACAAAGAGAGTGCGCCTGGCGGAGCTTTAGTGACGCATCGACGGAGGTCGCATAATCCAAATGCGGTTCTGTCGACTGGGGGTGATATGGATTTCCATCCAGTTTCATCAGTACGCCGTTGAATACGCGCGCCGCATTGCCGCAGTCGCTCCGGCACTGCCGGCATACGCTGTAGATTACGTCGACCCCCTGCCATAATTCGGTTCGCTTCGGATACGCATAGACCCCCTCGCGGTGAAAAAACCCCGGAAGCCAGGGCCACGATCCCCAAAGCGCAACGGCACCGCTGCCCGCGGCGACACTCCCAAGCATGAACTGACGCCGGCTAGTCTCTTTATTCAACAGATCCATGGTGCGTTCTCCGCTCCTATATTCTTGCGTCCGGAATCCGGATACTTCCGATTGTCGGCGGTCACGTCGGCACGACTTTATTCTCGCTGCGCACCGATGTTTCCCTGCCGCCGGTCCATGCATCCACCCAGCTCGGTTCCCAGGGAAGCAGAAGAAGAACCAGACAAATCAACGTCAGGGCGATTGCCAGCATACCGATGGCAACCTGTAGACTATCGAGCCCAAACATTGGGAACCGATAAGCGACGAGTCCCTGCGACACCTTCGGCTCCAATTCGCCACCAATCACCGTATTGAAACGCATGGCAAAGACGCTAACCAACACCAGCAGGGCAGTAATCCCAGACCAGAAAGCGGAGCGCCGCATGCCCCGAACAAAAGTCATCAGCAGAGCCAGCACGAGGAACCCCAACTGAAGACCCCAATAGGAAAACGCGAGCGGACCACCAGAAAAGAAAATGTGGGAGAAGCCCCAGTAGACTGGCTCAGAGGTATACGCCGAAACGCCGGAGTTCAGCAGGTCGACTATATCGAGAAAAAGATCTACGAATATCAAGGCCATCAGAAGCTTCATCAGACCGTCCAAGATATCTCGGTCGATCTTGCGGCCTACCAGGCCTCCTTCGATGATCTCGTAGGCAAGGATCATGAGCGCCACACCCGATACAATCGCCGACATGATGAACATTGGCATCATCAATGGATTGCTCCACAGCGGACGGGCCTTTAAGGCACCGAATACGAATCCCACATAGCCATGGAAGAGGAATGCAAGGAGTATCCCCAATGCCGACAAAACCACCAAGACAGTATGATCACGCCGGATCGACGCCGCGGAGGTGTCGGTTGAGCCCAAGGTCAACAGTCTGTGCCATGACCGCCGCCAGCCATGCCCATACTGTGCCAGCCGGATATTATCCTGCCGGAAGATCAGATATAGCTCGTACAAGACTAACGCGACGTATGCCAACCAAATGACGATAAACAACGACAACGGTGAGTACGGAATGTGGTCTCGCGTGAGCAGCTCCCACCACCGCGAACGCGTTGTCGCCTCCGCCAAAGGACAAAGAGCTGCGACGAAAAGGAAGACCAGAGTCAGGGCTACTCCCAGTTTGGCGAGCGGCTCAAATAACTTGAGCCCGAATACCTTCGACAAAGTCGAAACGATGAAGGAGCCTGCCACCAACCCTGACATGAAGGGATACAGGACAAGTGGCATGCCCCAGTACACATACTCGAGCCCCAGTAGCCGGTGCATGGCTTACCTCCAAGAGCTAGACGATATTGCTCACGTTTTTCACAACGCTGTTATTGGCGTTCGCCGTATAGGTGAACACCATATGGCGGTCTGCGGGGTCGGGATCGTGCTCGATTTCCGCCGCGCTCTTGCCGATGTAATAGACCTGCGGATCCGTTCCATACTCTACGTGACGGCGCGCGTAGGGATGTTGCGCAATTAGCTGAGATACCTCGCTACCCGGATCGTTGAGGTCTCCAAATATTCTGGCTCTGCCCGTGCACGTTGTGACGCAGGCCGGCAGCAAGCCCGCGTCAATCCGCTCCGCGCAAAACGTACATTTGTCCGCGGTGTGAGATACGGGATCAATGAAGCGCGCATTATAGGGACACGCATTGACGCAGGTCCCGCAGCCGATGCACAGCGTGTGATCGACCAGCACCAATCCGTCGGCACGCTTGAACGTTGCCTTCACCGGGCACACTTCAACGCAGGGCGGATTTGCGCAGTGGTTGCATATCTTTGGTACGGCTGCGACCTTGACGTCTTGGCGGTAGCGCTGGCCACCGACAACGATGTCGCCTTCTGGATCTGGAACCGTGTCTCCTGTCTGGAAGACATCGACCCAGGTGCGGTAGACACCGAGCGCCACGTTATTTTCGACTTTGCAGGCGACGGTGCAGGCTTGGCATCCGACACATTTATCCACGTTCATCACCATCACCCAGTGGTGCTTGAACGGAGAGGACGAGTTCGCGACAGCGCCATCCTTCGCGAGTGTCAGGTCGGGCTCGCGGTATTCAATGCGGTCAAATCTGTCATGGAAAATAGGCAGATGGTCGGGATTTAGAATAGTTTCCCAATCGTCCCAACCATCGTTCACTCTGAGATTGGGGTTGTCCCATCCCTCCCATGAGGCGTTCTTCGCCGGATCAATACTCGGCGCATACACACCCGTGCCTCCATTGCCGCCGGAAGGTGGATCCGCCGCGCCATCTCGAGCCCGTGAATTCCGCTCTGGTACTTGCGCGTTTGCATTTGCCTTTGCATGCCGCGACATCTTCAGGAGGCCGAGAAAACCGAAGACTCCTGCCAAGACGTTCCGGCGATTGCGGCTTGTTGCCCTCTCGCAACATCCCGAATCCGCCGTGGCATCCTCGCTAGGTTTCATATCCATCGGTCTGCACCCCCCCTTGTATCGCATGTGAGGAAACACACGCTCCGCTCATATCGTGAGCTTGCTTTATTGGGTACCAGCTACAATGCTTTAAACCATGGCTGTTTAGTCCTCGTCATTGACAATTCGCAATGATTTAAGAAATGTTAGCTAGGGGACGTTCGACTCATGTCAATACGAACGCTGGGAACCGCAACGGATGTGCGTCCGTGCGTGAATTGCAAACCCGGACATATCGCATTGGCCGCATCGCCGGAAGCGTCCGACAATTGGGCGGCCGAAGTATCTTGCGCCGCCTTTGCGGCGGGAACCGTTCTCTATGCACGGGGCTCGACGTCGCGACACATCTTCGGAATTTGCGACGGTTTGGTAAAGCTGGTGATGCCCGTCGCCAATGGCGGTCAACGCATCGTGCGACTGGCCAGGGAAGGCGATGTGATAGGCCTCGAAGGCCTCGCGGATAACACCTACCACTCATCGGCGAGCGCGATAACGAGCGTCCGCTCCTATGTCATTCCAGCCCAGCGAATAAAGCGGTGGGACCGCGACGTCCCACGTTTCCACGAGATCTTGTTGTGCTTATTGCTGCGAGGCCAGGATCACGCGGACCGAATTATCGCGGAACTGGCAACGGGCAAGGCCAAGGCCCGTATGGCAAGACTTATTTTTGACTTCCTCGCGTACGAGAATATGGGCGGCGCGTGCTTGTGCCATGCGCCATCAAGGGAAGACATGGCCGCGATACTCGGAGTCACCACAGAGACGGCGAGTCGGATAATCGCCGGCTTGAAACGGCAACGACTGATCGGGAGCGAGTCGAGTTATTGTTTCCCCTGCAAAATTGATGAACTGAAAAAGCTCGCGGACGGTGA
>JAKBDW010000020.1:0-4085 GCA_021834245.1 Pseudomonadota bacterium | reverse complement strand
TGAAACACGAGTACTACACCGACTACGTTGCCTTCCCTGTTCCTGATCGGCGCAGCCGAATCCTCTATGGCAAATTCCCTGCCATCCGGCCGCATCAGAGTCGTATGATTGGCCAGTCCGACTATTCGACCTTCACGCAGGCAGCGTATCACCGGATCAATTGCCGGTCGGCGTGTGAGTTCGTTGACGATATTAAACACTTCCAGCAGAGGACGGCCTCGCGCCCGCTGCAGCGTCCAGCCAGTCATGTACTCCGCTACCGCATTCAGGAATACGACACGGCTCTCCGTATCGGTGGTAATTACGCCATCACCTATCGAGGCAAGGGTTACCTGTGCCAGTTCCTTCTCGCGGTACAGTGCCTCCTCCACCAGCTTTCGCTCTGTAATATCGCGCACTATCACGATCATCGCCGGATCGCCCTTCCATACTGTCGCCGCAGCTGTTACTTCTGCTGATAGCTCCGTTCCGACTTTTCGCAGCATGCGGATCTCGAATTGACCAAGCTGCTCACTATCGCCCTGGACCCCGCTACGCATTGCATCGCAAACCGGCTTGTCCGCGGGATAAACAAGGTCGGAAATACGCCTGGTCATCAGCTCGGCCACCGTAAACCCAAGCATGCTGGCAGCACGTTGATTGGCAAACACCAAATCTTCGCCGGTGCACACCAAAATCCCATCATAGGCATTTTCAGCGATTGCCCGCAGACTTACATCGGCTTCATGAAGCTTGGCCAACAACGCACGAAAGTCGTCCGCAAGCACTCCCAATTCGTCAGTGGATTGCGCGCTTGGCGCAGAAAAGCGCAGAAGATCGTAATCCACACCCTGCTGGATGACGCATTGCAACGGCTGTAGTGACTGTCCGAAACTGCGCACGAATATCAGACTTCCGCCAATAGCGAGCATTTCCAGCAGAATCCAGACTCCAAACGTACCGAACCCAAAATATCCCGTTTTCGTCCAGTAATACTGGACAAGCATCGTGTCAATGAGCAGTGGCACGAGCGCACCTATCAGAAACACCTTGGTTTTTACGGTGAGATGGGGCTTGCCAATCGGTGCGCCGCCGAGGACACGTCCAAACAAATCAAGAATAAGAAAGAAGATAGGCAGGCCCACAATAATGGATACAATGAGTGCGACTAAGTTGATCCGGAACCACTCGATCGCACTCGGCTTGAACCCTGTATAAAGAACGCCGCTCGCAACGACCGACGCTGGCGCCAGCACAAGATAAGCGAGAAATATCGTCCAATAATGAGCCGCAAATCCGCGCATCCGCTCCAGGGCAAGGGTCGCACGAACTTCATTGGGGTCGGCAAGATACGCGCGCACGGGTGCGATGTAACCGCGAAAATACCAAAGCGCGAAAAACATGCTGGCAATTATGAAGACCGGCTCAAGAGGGCTCGTCAGAATCTGAAACATCTGGTGTGGGGTGAAAAGGCGAATAAGAAGAATGAAGCCCAATCCGAAAACCGGCGGGATGTTCCATGCCAGAAGGATAAAAGCTCGGAATTGCCGATAAAACGATTCTTCGGTCACGCGCGCAGTCTGCGAAGCGGGAGCTTCCGCTACAGTTGATGCACTCAACCGACCCTCCTTAATTCACTATTTCCAGGAAACCGGCTTTGTTGGTCACCGGCATAATCATATTGGCGACAATACTGCCAGTCGTCCCTAGCCTTGGTCTTGCACAGGACGGGATTCCGCAAAAATCGGTTACTCTTGCGGCCATCCGGAAACTAGACCTGTGGCAGAATTCCTGTGCGACGGTATCGAATAGATATGATCGGCTGGACCTGCTTAATCTTACAGAAACCAGCACCGGTGCTCAATGAAGGCAAAGCGGCGAAGACATTGCAGAATTCAGGTCGAAACGGTCATCATTAGGACAGCCAAGGACAAGTCAAGCTGAATTGATAACCATCCGCATGAAGGCGAAAGCCGGTATTCGTGCCATTTTGCTGCAGACTAACGCCCCGGACTTCCCGCCCCGCGCCAACAGCAGTTTTTTGATAGCATGGACATCAGCGCGCAATCGACCAATTTCGGTCATCAGGCCGCCCAACTGTTGCTAAGAAAGGGAAAGCAGTGGCGTTTCAGCTGAAAAACATCGTTCCCTGGGGCAGGTCGCTCGCCGAATACACGGCCATGTTCGCGCTGTCTAGGGATGACTTGGAAAAGCGCATTCTCGATTGCGGCAGCGGTCCCGCCAGCTTCAACGCCGAACTGAACCAACAAGGGGGCGCAGTGGTCTCGGTGGATCCCCTCTATGCGTTCAGCGTAGACCAAATCAGGAACCGAATCGACGAGACCTTTGACACGGTAATGCAGGAAACGCGCGCGAATGCCGGCGAATTCGTATGGAAGCACATCCTCTCGATCGATGACCTGGGTGCGGTGCGCATGAAGGCGATGCAGACCTTCCTCTCGGACTACCCACAAGGCCGACTGACCGGGAGATACCTTGCGGAAGCCTTGCCCAGTTTGAGTCTTCCTGATGGCGTATTCGATCTTGCCGTCTGTTCCCATTTTCTTTTTCTCTACAGCGATCATCTCGATCTTGGATTCCACATCGAGGCGATCACAGAGCTCTGCCGGGTAAGTGGGGAAGCGAGGATCTTTCCGTTGCTTCAATTGGGAGCGACACCCTCTCCCCATGTCCTACCCGTCAGCAAGCATTTCAGGGCTGAAGGATACGAGGTGGCACAGGTCCCGGTATCCTATGAATTCCAGCGCGGTGGAAACCAAATGCTGAGAATCAGGAAAGTCGACTGAGCTCTTCCGGCGGCTGCGGACGGGGCATGTCGTTGAAGAGCACCGTCACCCGTCCAAAAAATTGGTTGCTTAGCGGGAGATTTTGTCTCAATGATCAACGATCCCAGCTTGATAGCGGCGCGCATCGCGGTCGTTAATGCCTTAGGCGTCACGGTGCAAATAAATATTAAGCCTCGTGACAGCACGACGCCGGCCGTGATCAATGCCGGCGCCCAAGGGACGATTCCCGTGGCGATACTCTCGACGAATACCTTTGATGCAACGACGCAGGTGGGTACTTCATCGCTCACGCTCGGCACGACCGGATGTGAACAAAGCCTGGCGTTTTGTAATCCTGGTGGTGAAGACGTAAGCAACGATGGCTTGCTGGATTTGGCTTGCCACATCTAAACGCAGCAGACGGGATTCAAGATGGGTGATACGAGCGCGACGCTCTTCGGACGCACCACAAGCGGTGTTCCTGTCAGGGGAACAGCTCCCGTCTCCATTATCCACCAAAGAATGTCGGTCAGCGGTAAATCGCAAGTAAGCCCGGCTGCATCAGTGTTGCCTTGCGTTTGTTTGGATCGTTGCGATTCGAGAGATTTTTACCGTCTCGATCGGATTGTTGTTGTCTTCCCATTGGACGTGGTTATCAACAGACTGAAAAGTATAAAATTTTCGCCTCGGGCGGCCTGACGCGTTGCAACCGCAACACCCGCACCCGCGATTTCAGAAAGTATTGCAATCCATGATTCGATACGAAGTTTAAGAATTCGCCGCTGAAACCAGGATGGCCACCTAAAGATATTCAATTTCATGTCTTATGACCCTTTTGCTATTTTAAATACCCACTGTTGATCCATACGGGTGTATGGCTTTCATCGTAAGGGGAGGTCTTCAACTTGCTCAGATGGCACTTCCTCCGTACAATCGTCTGCTACGCATTACCTTGCCGCCGGATCGATGCCATTTCGTCCAGTCCTCGTCTAATCGGAAAGTGGAACAGCCAGGATTGTGCTGAAATATTAAAGGAAGGACGAAAATGGACGGAACGGCAAGAAACAGAGGGCTTTAAGCAGGTAAGTGTCTAAAAATGCAGCAAATGGGCGATTAGCTCAGCGGTAGAGCACTGCCTTCACACGGCAGGGGTCGCAAGTTCGAACCTTGCATCGCCCACCATATTTTTCAAACAGTTACATCAATCTTGCATCAGCATCCCGTTACAGCTGTGATCAAAACTGTGATCACGGCCGCCATTACCGTGTTCGCGTTGCTAACCTCTCTGTATTTCCCTAGCCCATCCCAACTTTAATACTG
>JAKBDW010000334.1:0-4093 GCA_021834245.1 Pseudomonadota bacterium | reverse complement strand
GCGCTCGGTGATGCGCTACGCCCGGCAACTGAAAAGCTCAAACCCTTTTTTGCAACCAATATCGGTGAACTGTTTATTGCCACGACTGGCTACACGGGCGAAGATGGTTTCGAGATAATTCTGCCTGGCAAGGCCGCACCCTACAGCTGGCAGGGGCTTGCAGAAGCAGGAGTTGCACCGATCGGCCTGGGCGCGCGCGATACCCTGAGACTTGAAGCCGGTATGAATCTGTACGGGCATGATATGGACGAATCCACGACACCGCTGGAGTCCGGGTTGGCCTGGACAGTGGCATGGGATCCGGCGGATCGCAATTTTGTGGGACGCGAAGCGCTGGAACGCCAGCGGTCGAAAGGTCTGGAGCGCAAGCTCGTGGGCCTGGTTCTTGAGGACAAAGGCGTCTTGCGCGATCATCAAAAGGTATTTTGCGCTGCCGGTGAGGGCGAAATCACAAGCGGCAGTTTTTCACCCACACTCAGCAAGGCAATTGCACTGGCGCGCGTGCCTAGCGCGACGACCATCGGTAGCCGATGTGATGTAGACGTGCGCGGCAAGCGGCTTGCGGCGCGGGTCGTGAATTATCCCTTCGTGCGCAACGGCAAGAGCTGTCTGGACTAATCGAGGAAAACCACCCGTATGAGCAAGGCACCCAAGGATCTCAAGTACACCAAGTCCCATGAATGGGTAAAAACCATGCCCGACGGCTCGCTAACCGTGGGTATCACGGATCACGCGCAAGAACTGCTAGGCGATCTGGTGTATGTCGAATTGCCGCAGGTGGGTGCAGACTATGCGGCTGGCAAGGAATGTGCGGTCGTTGAATCGGTAAAAGCCGCCTCCGATGTCTATGCCCCAGTTGGCGGCAAAATCCTCGAGATCAACGGGCGATTGAGCGACGCGCCGGAGACCGTCAACAAGGGCGCCTACGGCGATGGCTGGCTGTTTCGCCTGCAGCCGCGCGATCCGGCGGAACTGAAGGGGCTGCTCGACGCAGCTGCCTATGACGCGCTAGTCGAGTCCGAGGGTCATTGACCGCGGCACCCGCCGATTGGTCGGGTTGTCACGTTACAGCCGGATGCATTTGCCGACAGCTTCAGGAGTCGGTGAGGCTATGCCCGGCAGGTGTCATCGCAATTTAGGAAATTAGGCAATGCCGTTCATTCCACATACGCAAGCAGACATCAGTTCCATGCTGGCCGCGATCGGTGTCAAGGACATCGACGACTTGTTTAACGAGATACCGCCCGAGTTGCGTAGTGCCGGTCTCAAGAACGTGCCGCCCGCACTGAGCGAGATGGAAGTTGCGCAATTGATGCAGGAGCGCGCTGAGGCTGACGGGCACTATTTGTGTTTCATCGGCGCCGGTGCATACGAGCACCATATACCAGCGGCGGTGTGGCAGATCGTCACTCGCGGAGAATTTTATTCGGCCTACACCCCATACCAGGCGGAAGCGAGCCAGGGCACATTGCAGCTCTTGTATGAATACCAGACGATGATGGCCAGTCTGGCGGGCCTGGCTGTATCGAACGCGTCGCTTTACGATGGTGCCTCGGCACTGGCAGAAGCGGTGCTAATGGCGATACGCATCCACAAGAAGGGTCAGCGCGTACTTGTGCCGAAGACCGTCCACCCGATTTACCGCAAGGTCACCGATTCTATCGTCCGCAATCAACGTATCCGCCTGATCGAGACACCTTACAACGCCAAAGGCGGGCATGTTGTTGTAGACGCACTGCAGCAACAGCTGTCGGACGATTGCGCCGCACTCGTCATTTCCCAGCCCAACTTCTTCGGTGTGCTGGAAGATGTGGATAATTTGACCGACTGGGCGCACGAGCATGGCTTGCTCGTGATTGCCTGCGTAAATCCGCTCTCCCTCGCCCTGCTCAAACCCCCCGGAGAATGGGGCAAGACCGGGGCCGATATTGTTGTCGGCGAAGGGCAGCCGCTGGGTATACCGCTGTCTTCCGGTGGTCCGTATTTCGGCTTCATGGCTTGCAAGCAGGAATACGTGCGCCAGATGCCCGGACGCATTATTGGGCGCACCGTGGATCGGGACGGGAAGCCGGGATTTACACTTACGTTGCAGGCGCGCGAGCAGCACATCCGCCGCTCCAAGGCCACATCCAATATTTGCACGAACCAGGGTCTCATGGTGACTGCTGCGACGATCTACATGTCGTTGCTCGGACCAGAGGGTCTCAGGCGGGTCGCTGCCCAGTCGCACGCCAATACCATGGCCTTACGCGCCCGCCTAGAAAGCGTGCCTGGCATTGAGCCCGTATTCGAGCGTCCGTTTTTTCATGAAACCGTTTTGCGCCTGAATTCGCCCGTGGCTGATGTGCTTCGTGCCATGGAGGCCCAGGGCATCCTGGGGGGATTCTCCCTGACGGAGCATTACCCGGAGCTTGGGGAGACTCTGCTCGTGTGCGTCACCGAAACAAAAACTGCGGCGCACATGAACACGTACGTAGAGCACATGCAGCGCATCTTGAGCAAGCGCCGCCTCGATCCGCCGTGTGCCCAAAAGATGTAACTGCGACCTCAGTCGCCGGTTTGCTGAATCACCCCAGGAGGCAACGACATGGCAAAAATTACGCTCAAAGGAAATTCGATACACACAATTGGCGATCTTCCCAAGGTTGGGGTCAAAGCGCCAGATTTCAGACTTACCACGGCGGAGCTGGCTGACGTTACGCTCGCGGATTTCAAGGGCAAGAAGAAGCTCCTCAATATTGTACCAAGTCTCGACACCCCGGTGTGTGCGACGAGCACCAAGATATTCAATGATTATGCCAAAGACCGCAACGACACCGTCATGCTGATCGTATCCGCCGATCTGCCATTCGCCCAGGGCCGATTCTGCAGTGCGGAGAACACAAAAAGCGTCGTCGCACTTTCAATGATGCGCGATCGGCACTTCGCCAAGGATTACGGCGTCCTTATTGAGGATGGCCCGCTCGCCGGTCTGACCGCGCGCGCCGTTGTTGTACTCGACGCGGCCGACAAGGTTGTCTACGCCGAACTCGTCCCGGAAATATCCCAGGAACCGAATTATGAAAAAGCGATCGCGTCACTGAAATGAAGTCGGAGCTGCCGCTGCAGTCTGTAGATCTGAACAGCTTTCGTTATTGCGGCATTATGGTGCCGACCGGCGACCGGTATTTGTTTGAGGAATTCTTCGTATGAGTGCAAATGACAGTAGGCTGATTTTCGAACACTCCCGCCCCGGCAGGCGAAATCCATCGCAGGCACCGAGTGTTGCGGCCGAAGTCACGAATATTCCGCAAGCGCTCCTGCGCAAGAAGCAGCCGCTATTGCCAGAAGTGTCGGAACTGCAGACTGTGCGCCATTACACCAGGCTTTCGCAGAGAAACTTTTCCATCGACACTCAGTTCTACCCGCTTGGATCCTGTACGATGAAGTACAATCCGCGCGCCTGTAACTCCCTTGCCATGCTGTCGCCTTTCCTCAACCGTCATCCGCACGCCCCATCCACATCCGGTCAGGGTTTTCTTGCCTGCATGTACGAATTGCAGGAGATTCTCAAGGATGTCACCGGCATGAAGGCCGTATCGCTTACACCCATGGCCGGTGCACAGGGCGAGTTTGCGGGTGTTGCAATGATCCGCGCCTATCACGAGGCGCGCGGCGATGTCGCGCGAACCGAAATCTTGGTTCCGGATGCAGCGCATGGGACGAATCCAGCGACGGCCGTGATGTGCGGTTATACCGTGCGTGAGATTCCCACCGATACGCAGGGAGCGTGTTGTCTCAGTGAGCTTGCTGTGCGGTGCAGGACAGCCGAACGCGTCCATCTTGCACCGACGAGACCTTGCCCAGGTCGATGTAGTGATGCTCACCGCCGGCGCTCGGATCCTTGCGGGCCAGCTTGATCCGCTCTCCCTCTACACGATCGACAGTTCCCACATGCTGATCGTCCGAGCCGACCACCTCCATCTTTTCCTTGATCTGTGACGCATCCATCGCTGCTTCCTTTCGAGTTGGTGTGGCAAACCAACTACACGCCGGACATACGGTTGCCGGATGGGCACGATTTGCTTTGGTGGCGGCTTTGCAGCTCGAGCGC
>JAKBDW010000127.1:0-4099 GCA_021834245.1 Pseudomonadota bacterium | reverse complement strand
TGTGCGGTTACACCGATGGTCGGGTAGTGCGCTGCCCGGGTTCGAAACAATTACCTATATAAAGGAGCAAAGCGTGTTGGCCGTTTCATCGAAAACCATCGACGGTTTCGTCCTGATTCTACTGATTGCACTCTGTCTACCGCGGTTGAGCGTCGCAGCCGGCAGTGGAGCGAGCAATCCCAAGCAACAACTACTTGACCAGATGGAAATCGTCCAGCAGGACGGCGCCGCCCGCGCTGCCGCAATCAAGAAGGGGCGTGACATGATCGACACGTTTTGCGTGTACTGTCACGGACAGGATGGCAACAGCGCCAATCCCGATATTCCCAATCTGGCGCAACAGAACCCGACATTCCTGCTCGCCCAGATGCAGCAATTTGCCGCCAGCGACCGCAAGGACGACTATGCCGGGGTTATGCAGCGGCTGGCAAAGACCTTTACGCCGCAACAGGAGATCAGTCTCGCCGTCTATTTCGCGAGTGTCCCGCTTACGCAACCCGCAAGCGGCGATCGCACGCTGGCAGCAAAGGGGCGCTCCTTATTTTCCGCGCACTGTGTTGTATGTCATGGCCCGCAGGGTATGGGCGGAGGAGACTTTCCGCGTATTGCGGGACAGCAGCCGGGCTATATCGTCCGTACATTGCGCAATTTCCGAGATCTCGACAATGACCGCCGCTCATCGCGAATGTCCGGCGTGACGCATGACCTCACTGACGCCGACATCAATGAGCTGGCAGCTTACGTGGCATCGTTGCCGGTTAAGCCTGGTACGTATTACCCGCAATAAGTCGGGGTTCAATTATCCTGCCGTGCGCCTCGCCACGGGCGTGCGGCAGGCACTAGCCGTCGCCAAGGCAGCTCACCCGCTTCGGTCTTGTCGAAACCGTCAACGCTAAGCGGATCGAACGCCGCCGTTAACTCCTGGACGTGTCCACAAGACTGCCGTAGGCGATAACCGAGGATGGTCGCCGATATTGCCATGAATCTCGAAACGGATTGCACGATACTTCCTCGGGGAAAAAGCGATTTCACGCGTATCGCATGTCATCATGCGCGAGAGTGGTGAAGATATTGTGGAACGGATTGGTATAGACAAAGGACAGCGGGTATTGGATCTTGGCTGCGGTGATGGCGCGTCTGTTAGCGCCGCCGGAGATCTGGCGTCGTGGCCGACATCGTCGCCACCCATGTGCGTGCAGGTTAATCAGACGCACATGGGTGGATCGTCCGCCGGTGTGTTTTGCCAGATTACTTGGTGTGCCGTTTTGCCTCGAGCATTATGTGGATGATAGGCGTGAGAATGATCTCCATGGCAAAGCCCATCTTGCCCCCCGGCACGACGATGGTATTCGGACGAGACATAAACGACCCGTCAATCATCTGCAGCAGGTAAGGAAAGTTCTGCTTGCGCGATTCGCGGAAGCGTATGACGATGAGACTTTCAGTAGGCGTCGGGATGTCGCGCGCAATAAACGGGTTTGACGTGTCAACCAGCGGCACGCGCTGGAAATTGATATGGGTGCGCGAGAACTGCGGCGTGATGTAATGAACGTAGTCGTGCATGCGGCGCAATATCGTGTCGGTTACCGCTTCCGCCGTGTATCCGCGTTGCGCTGTGTCGCGATGGATCTTCTGGATCCACTCGAGGTTCACGATCGGCACGACGCCGATTAGCAGATCCACCCATTTGGCCACGTCGACATCGCCATGTTTGACGCCGCCATGCAGGCCTTCGTAAAAGAGAAGATCGGAGCCGGGCGCTATGGCGTTCCACGGCGTAAAGGTTCCGGGCTCCTGTTTGTAAGGCGCCGCTTCATTGTGATCATGCAGGTACAGGCGGGTCTTGCCGCTTCCGGTGTCGCCGTATTCGCGGAACAGTTCTTCCAGTTTGCCGAATAGATTGGCATCCGGGCCGAAATGACTCAGGTTTATTCCCTTGGCTGCTGCATTCTTGATCGCGTCCTTCATCTCGGCGCGGTTGTAGCTGTGAAAGCTGTCGCCTTCGACCACAGCTGCATTGACCCCTTCGCGGCGGAATATATCGCCGAATGCGTGCTTGACCGTGGTAGTTCCGGCGCCAGACGATCCTGTCACCGCAATGATCGGATGTTTCTTTGACATGCTATATTTCCTTCACTCTCGATTATATGAATTCAGACGATCCGGACCGGTGTCGTAGAAGCGTATCTTTCCGTGTGGTTGCTTCGAGGATTCGACGACCAACTACTTGTCTATGGTTATTCTTTTCTGATAGCGGTCAATTGCTGGTCCGGATCAAAAATCCAGTCTACGGCTCAATTTGCCCATGTCATATTATGCCATTAAAGGTCGCCGATCCGTACTACAGCTAGCGGCGATTGCTGCGCTCGCGGGCCTGCTCGCGCATGACCAGATTAGCGAGTCCCGTGATCTCTTCGGCCAAGAGGCCAAGCAGGTCGTCGACTGCGATAATTCCCTCAAGACCCCCGCGCTCGTTGACCACCGGAATGCGGCGCACCCCGTTCGTCCGCATGCGCTGGATGGTCTCATAAATCCCGTCCGACTCGCGCGCGGTGATGATTTCGGGACTCATGACGTCGCCCACATTCACGCTGTCGGCAGCGACATTTTCCGCCAGCACCTCGACCACCAGATCGCGATCCGTCAGGATTCCGATCGGTACGCGCGAGCCATTTCGCTCTTCCGTGACTACGAGGTCGCCCACATGGAACTGACGCATGAGTTGCGCCGCCTGCATGATCGAGCTGTTGCGTGCCACGATCACCACGTCACGGTTGCAGAATTCGCCAATCGCCATGGTTACCCCCCTTGCCGGGATGGCCGACGCGCTTGTGTTTTCCCAAATACAGCAAACACCGGCCTTCACTATACCGCAAAACCCGCTGTAGCTCGGAGTCTTTGACCGGGCGCGGATCGGAAATGGTTGGGTGCCCCGTGATAGGGATAAATTAAATATATGCACAGATAAAATACAATATATCCTTCTGAGAACTCTGGGCGGTCTGTAACTCGTCGAATCAAAGGATCAAAGCGCCGTGTCGAGCGGTCAGGACAGTGCTGAAGGATGAGTCCTGGCAGGCGGGCTTTTCGATCCACGACCCGGCCAGCCAAAAGCGCCAGACAAGGGACGATTGGGCTCTTTGGCAAGACAACCTGGGACCAGATCGAGGTCTTGAATTGCGCCTATGGGGACCCAATTTATGAGACTAAACCGTTCATTTTCAGGCTCTTAATCGACCTAACCCGCGGGGATTGGAAAATACTATGAAACGTCTTTTGCTGTTCCTTGGCACCAACATCGCGGTGCTCGTCGTTCTCAGCATCTCGTTCCACCTGCTCGGCATCGATGGCATCCTCAATGCCAAGGGTGGGATCGACATGACCGCCCTACTTATTATGGCGGCGATCATCGGAATGGGCGGCTCTTTCATATCGTTGGCCATTTCCAAGTGGTCGGCGAAATTCATGACCGGCGCCGCGATCATCGTGCGGCCGCGCAACAGTACCGAAGCGTGGCTTGTCGAAACGGTGAAGCACCATGCGGATCGCGCCGGCATCGGCATGCCGGAGGTGGCGATCTACAATTCGCCCGACATGAACGCATTTGCCACCGGGATGAGCCGAAATCACGCGATGGTTGCGGTGAGCACCGGCCTGCTTGCCGGCATGCAGCGCGCGGAAGTCGAAGCAGTGCTTGGGCACGAAATCACCCATGTGGCGAACGGCGACATGGTTACGCTGGCGCTGATACAGGGAGTACTGAACACCTTCGTTATCGCGTTGTCGCGTGTCATCGGCTATGTCGTGGACAAGACCGTGTTCAAATCCGAGCGCGACACGGGTCCGGGATTCTTCATCACCACGATCATCGCGCAGGTGGTGCTTGGCGTGTTGGCAACGATCATTGTCATGTGGTTTAGCCGCAGGCGCGAGTTCCGCGCCGACGCCGGAGGCGCACGACTGGCCGGCACTCCCGGCATGATCAATGCGCTGCAGCGCCTGAAGCAAGGCGTGGAACAGCCGCACCTGCCGGAGCAGATGGCAGCCTTCGGGATATCCGGCGGCATTGGACGTGGCCTCAGCCGGCTGTTCATGTCGC
>JAKBDW010000041.1:0-4101 GCA_021834245.1 Pseudomonadota bacterium | reverse complement strand
ACATTGGCGAAGACAACCCAGTGCGCATCGTCGATGCCTTTGTCGAGGAACTCGATCTCCTCTCCCTGGGCTTCGGTGGTGCAGATCCCGCAGCCACCGGTCGACCCGCGTACCACCCTGGCGTCCTGCTCAAGCTCTACATCTACGGCTATCTGAACCGAATCCAGTCCAGCCGCCGTCTGGAGCGCGAAGCGCAGCGCAACGTCGAACTCATGTGGCTTACTGGCCGTCTGACGCCCGACTTCAAGACTATTGCAGACTTCCGCCACAACAACGGGCAAGGCATTCGCAATGTCTGCAGCCGCTTCGTCGGCCCGTGCCGAGGACTCAAACTCTTCTCCCAGGCCATCGTCGCCATCGACGGCAGCAAGTTCAAGGCAGTCAACAGCCGCGACCGCAACTTCACGCCAGGCAAGATCGAAGCCCGTCAGCGGCAAATCGAACAGAGCATTCAGCGCTACCTCGACGCACTGGAGACGGCTGATCGCACGCAGCCTGCGGAGATGGAAGCCAAGACCGAACGTTTGAAGGACAAGATCAAGACGCTACCCGACTCGCTCACAAGGCCAGCGCCGCAGCCAAGGCGACCCGTAAGGCGGCACCGTGAGGCGCCCGCCCGCGAAGCGCGCGGACAACGCGCGGCGCAAAAAAGAATGCCCCCGTGAGAGGTACAAACAACCGGGGCGCCAGTCTGAGTTCCCTGTGAAAGCGAGGGCCGAAAGGGGCCCTTGTATCGACTCGCGCGCCACAGTAATAGCGACCCAGCGCCAGCACAGTGCCGCTGTTCGTGGATCGAATATGAAGTTCGGGACCACTGATCGCAAGAATCTGTTGGACGCGCTGCGAGTCGGCACGATCGGCACAAACCGAGCGCGCCGCAACTTGAATGCCTTTGCAGGCGGCTCACGCATTTTCGAGTTGCGATACTGGGATGCCTTCAACATCACAATGAGGTGGCGACGTGAGGAAAGCGGTTGCCGGCGATGCGAAATCCTGCCGCCTAGGCTTCGACAGGCTCGAGGATCGGGTGCTAATCCAACGGTCGAGCGAAGGAGTTGAAGGCGCTGTGTGCAGCCCTCGCGCTGGTCGTCTGCAGCGTTCACGATCTGCTGGTTCGGCACGGTGGTGGCATTGCCTGCGGCCAACGCGCTGGGAAGCCAGGTTTGCCACTTGGCGTTGACCGCGATTTCGCCGCGCTTGCTCAACTCCAACTCAACCTTGAGCCATGCGAGCGCTCAATGTGCATGTCCCATGAACGCCGTATCTTTGCGCTAGGTTGTGCGCTCGAGTAGCGCTTGCAATGCTGCTGGCAAGCCTTTGTTCGGCTTTTGCGGTGGCCTCGCATAACTGCCGCGTGCGGCACGCCCGGATGCCAGAGCGACCAGAGTTTCAGCATGGCGAACGGCGCTTGACACGCCGTCGACCACTGGAACAGGAATCCCTTTGCGTATGGATCGTGCAAGCCCAGCCAGAGGTGCGCCTGCGAGCACGATGACATCGGCGCCGTCTTCGTCGACCGCTTGATTGCAAAGGAGACGTAACTGCTCAGCGTGGTCGTCCTGCACAGAGCCTACATCTCGCAAATGCACGTCGAGGTGGCGGATGCTTGCCAATCGGTCGATCAAGCCATAGGCAAGCACACACTCGCGGTACCAGGCGGTGATACGCCGGGAGATTGCGACAATCGAAAAGCGGCTGCCTAGCATACAGGCGCTCATGAGTGCCGCTTCCGTCAGCCCGACAACGGGAATATCGACCGCTTCCCGGATGCCTCTAACGCCCGGATCACCGAAGGCCGCAATGATGAGGGCGTCGTAATCCGCCTCGTGTTCGGCGGCAAGACAAGCTGCCGCATAGGCACCAACGATGGCTTCGAAGCGAGTCTCGATGTATGCCACGCCAACTTGCGCGGTCACAACGTCGATTCGTGTGTCGGCCGATGCTGCATGTGTGGCCTCGCTCCGGATGAGTTCGGAGACACTTTGCGAGATATTGGGGTTGATGAGCAAGATGCGCATGGCTATGACCCAGGGAACGGCTGCAGGGGCGGTGGCAGGAGCGAAGGTCGGCCGCAATGCAAGAACCGACCTTGACCTTGGCGTGGATGGAAGCGTTCGCCATCCCAGATGATTTCCCCATTGACCAGCGTGAGGCGAGGCCAAGCCCTGAGACTCATGCCTTCATAGGGGGTGTAATCAACGGCATGATGCAGGGATGCGTTGGTCAAGGAAATTTCTCGTTCTTCCCAAATGACAAGATCGGCATCGCTACCAATGGCGATGCTCCCTTTGCGCGGGTGTATGCCATAGGCTTTGGCAGGATTGGTTGCCGTGAGTTCAACAAAGCGGTTGAGCGTGATCTTGCCGCCCAGCACTCCCTCCGAGTACAGCAGAGGCATTCGCGTCTCCAGACCGGGAATGCCATTCGGAATGTGGCGAAAGGCCACCTCGCCGCCGCCAGGCTTCTTGCCCTCTGGCGCATTGAAGCGGAATGGCGCATGGTCCGACGAAAACACGGTGAACAAACCGTCCGCAAGTCCATCCCAAATCACTTTCTGGTTCGACTTGTCACGCGGCGGAGGGCTGCAAACGCATCGCGCGCCCAAGTAGCTGTCGTCGATGCCGAGGTCATCGGCGGTTAGGAAAAGGTACTGCGGGCAGGTCTCGGCAAAAATCTTCATGCCCAGGGCGCGTGCATTTCGGATCTGCTCGACGGCATCCCGCCCGGAGACATGGACGATGAGGATGGGCACATCGACCAGTTCCGATAGCGCAATCGCACGATGTGTCGCTTCCCGCTCGACAAGCATGGGGCGTGCATGCGCGTGAAAGCGAGGCGCGGTTCTGCCGCTGGCCTCGAGACGCCGGGTCAACCACTCGATGCAATCGGCATTCTCCGCATGGATCATGGCCATCGCATCATGCCGTTTGGCAATTTCGAGGAGATCGAGGATCTGGCCGTCGTTCAGCTTGAGATCGTCGTAGGTCATGTAAATTTTGAACGACGTATAACCCTTGCGGATGAGTTCCGGTAATTCATTCTCCAGAACTTGAGGGGTCGGGTCACTGACGATCAAGTGAAATGCGTAATCCACATGGGCTCGTCCTTCGGCGCGTTGGTGGTAATCCTCAACCGCCGCTCGCAACGATTGCCCCTTTTGTTGGGCGGCGAAGGGAATCACGGTGGTTGTGCCACCGCAGGCGGCAGAACGCGTTCCGCTATCAAAGTTATCAGCCATGCATGCCGGGGCTTGCATGGGCTGGTCAAGATGGCAATGCGCGTCGACTCCGCCAGGGGTCACCACTCGGCCTTGCGCGTCAACCTCGCTGTGCCCAGCAGGTAAATAAGAGCCCAGCTGGACGATGCGGCCCTTGTGGATACCAATATCTGCGTGGAAGGTATCGCAAGCGGTCGCGACCAAGGCATTACGTACAACGACATCCAATGGTTCACGAATCATGAGTTCTCACTCAATAGTTGTCCCCAGTCGCAAACACGCCGCGATTCGATTTGAATCAACCGAAGCGCCTTCCAAACGACTGCCGAAACCGAGTCATAGATCGGAATGCCGATTTCCCGCTCCAGGTCATTCACCAGTTGTGCTGCTCGTAAGTTCGTGCACATCGTCACGATGGCTTGTGGCTTGTCACGCGCCACTTCACGGATCAGATTCGCCAATCGATCGGGTTCAACCTCGGAGAATGAGAAGTTATCCTGAATGTTCAAATGCCGATCCGCTACACAGATCATTCCGTTGTTTTGGTAATTGATGATGATGCGATCATGGACTTCCTGAATATAAGGTGTAATCAGTCCATATCGGTGGATGTGGTTTAAATCCATCGCCTCATTCAACGCCAGGACCGATGTGGTTGCTGGTCGTCCTGTGACTTCGTTGATCCGTGCACAAAGTGCTTCGTCCTTCTCGAATCCGAGCCAACTGGCGGATGTGCCACTCCAGCAAATGACGTCAACACGTGCATCTGCGAGAAGTTGCGCAGCAGCTAAGATTTTGTCACTGTTGAATTGGCGCGAAGATGCTTCTTGCAGCGAAATTTCTGTCACGCCAAATCGTGAGAAATGTGCAGAGACATTTCCAAG
>JAKBDW010000454.1:0-4103 GCA_021834245.1 Pseudomonadota bacterium | reverse complement strand
ATGTCGTGCGAGAGGGCGAGCTGATTCTTAACGATGGCAACGAGCAGATAGACCGACACGGCGATCCAAATCTGCGACTTCACGGCGTTCTCGGATGTTCCGAAGAAAGACTTTATCCTCTAGCCTGCCTTATGCGTGAAGGAACGGATTTTCATGGTCATGCATGCAAGTTTGGCGACGTCGGGGCGTGATGTCGATTGGCGGTAGTGATTGTGCCGGCGGTGTGTTCGTTGGCGATCGATTATTGACCGCGGTAGGTGGTCGGCGCGTGATTGCGGCCACGGGCGTTCGGCCTGAGTTACTCCGACGGAATTCGAGGGAGCGGGGCGCCAGCTCGACAGCGCTATGCGGGCGCTGCGCTGAGACTGCGGGCGATGATCTGCCAGTCGTTACGGTGCAGGCAGGTTGCTGGCAAGTGCAGCACGATGCGCCCGTTCTGTACGGCCACATCAATGGCTCGCTCGAGCCGCTCACTGCGCCCGGCCGCACGCGCGACTTCGTGTATGTAATCGTTCACGGTAGGCTTGTGGGCGCCATGCTCGAATCGTTGCTCGTGCACCCACTTCAGATACTTGCCCGTACAGGCCGTCGTACCCTCGGGAGCTCTGCGTCCCTGGTGCAGCAAAAACTTC
This sequence comes from Pseudomonadota bacterium, assembly GCA_021834245.1. Classification (GTDB taxonomy): domain Bacteria; phylum Pseudomonadota; class Gammaproteobacteria; order Acidiferrobacterales; family UBA6901; genus JAJXUF01. Next base: position 3,471 of record JAKBDW010000454.1, on the reverse strand, counting down.
AACAGTCGGTGTCGAGCCCGCAGCGGATCCTTCTTGGCCGTCTCCCGAGCGCGCACCAGATCGCGCAACGCTACGTGTGCCGGGTCAGGCATCTACACCGCCGTCAGATCTCCGGCCCGATAGCTGCGCGCCAACCGCTCAGCATAATGCCGATCCGTCTTGACTCGATCCCCCGGCTTCATCGGCATCAATGTCGGGGCAAGCACTTCGCACTTCACCGGGAAGCCAGTCAATTGCCAGTACTGCGCGTATCCGGTCGGGCCCGCCGCGCAATACGCCCGCAAGTCCGAGAGGGTTCCCCACTTCTTCAGCAACTTGTGCACAGAATCAATGCGGTTTGCGACCGTACCGAGGTCACGCACCTCTCCGTTCGGCACAGTCACTGCTGCGCCAATGGTCTGTGCATGGACATCAGGCCCTACAAATCATATCTTCTTCATCGTCGGCCCCCATTTGTATACGGCTCTGCGCCGCGGTCTTTCCCGACTCACAGCGTAATCGGCGATGCTGCAAATCGGGAGCCGGACATTCCATTGTGACTAGCGGACCCAGTGAGTTATCTAGATATAGCCTATCGACGTCGGGACAGGCCTGAGACCATGATCGGAATTGTCGGATACGGCGGCTATGTGCCGCGCCTTCGCTTAAGCCGAAAGGCGATTTTTGATGCCAATAAATGGTTTGCTCCCCAATTGGCCGGGAAGGCTAAGGGTACGCGTTCCATGTCGAACTGGGATGAGGACAGCATCACCATGGCAGTGGCCGCAGCACGCGATTGCCTTGGTCCGTCCCACGACAGAACTCGCGTTGCCGCTGTATTTTTGGCTTCGAGCACGCTGCCGTTCGCCGAGCGCCAAAACGCTGGCATCGTGCGTGAAGCGCTGACATTGGGCAGGAATGTCGAGGTATTGGATATCACCGGCTCACAACGTGCCGCGCTATCCGGCCTATCCCAGGCGATCATAAGGGCACACGCTGGGGTTGGGGAAACCCTGGTTTTAGCAGCAGACAACCGCAAGACGCGCGCCGCCAGTGTAGGAGAACTCGATTTCGGCGACGGCGCTGCCGCGCTGCTGATTGGCCGCGACAATGTAGTGGCCGAGTATTTGGGCTCAGCGACCGTCTCGGTAGATTTCATCGATCGTTTCAGGCTTGCTGGCGAGGACATCGACTACGTTTGGGAAGAACGTTGGATTCGCGACGAAGGTGTCAGCAAGCTCATGCCAGAAGTAATTGATGCCGTGTTGAAAAACAGCGAAATCGACGGAGGGCAGATCGACCATTTCATATTTCCGACGAGCTTTCAGAAAATGGAAACGCAACTTGCCAAGAAATGTGGCATCAAGGAAGAAGCCATTGTCGACAATCTGTCAACTCTGGTTGGCGATACAGGGGTGCCGCATGCGCTGTTGTTGTTGGGGCGAGTGCTGGAACATTCGCAACCGGGACAAAATATTCTGGTAACTCAGTTCGGCAACGGCGCGCAGGCATTCATTTTTCGCGTTACCGAGGCGATTCGTTCCTTTCGACCTAAGACTGGCGTGTCCAACTGGCTGGCACGCGGCGTCGAAGAGACTAATTACACCAAGTTCCTTTCCTTCAAGGGGCAATTGAGGCTGGAACGCGGTATGCGCGGCGAGCAAGATAAGAAGACCGCTCTGACTACGCTTTATCGGCATCGTGAAGCAATACTGGGCCTCGTCGGTGGCCAGTGCGAAAAAACCGGGGAAGTCCACTTTCCACCATCGAATTTTTCGTACACACCGGGCGATCCTGCACTGGGTACGCAGAAGGCGTACAAGCTCGCCGAGCGCTGTGGAGAAATATTGAGTTGGTCAGCCGAATATCTGTCGTTCCATATGTCGCCACCACATTACTACGGGCAAATTGATTTCGAAGGCGGTGGCCGCATTCTGATGGAAATCACAGACGTTTCACGCGGTGATGTTGAATCCGGCACCAAGGTGGAAATGGTGTTTCGCATCAAGGATGTCGACGAGTTGCGTGGATTCAATCGCTATTTCTGGAAGGCGACGCCGGTGCACGAGCAACCATCTGGAGTTGACAAGAAGGTTTCGGAGTAAATCATGGCTCAAGGTATCAAGGATAAAGTGGCAATTCTTGGAATGGGTTGCAGCAAATTCGGCGAGCGCTGGGATACGAGCCCGGAAGACCTGATGGTGGAGGCCTACACCGAAGCAATGGCCGACGCCGGTATCGGCCCGGAACAGCTTGACGCCGCCTGGTTCTCAACTCACATGGACGATATTGGCACCGGTCGCGGCGGGATGCCGATGGGTATCGCCCTTCGCTTGCCCAATATCGGCGTCACCCGCGTGGAGAATTACTGCGCGGGGGGATCGGAAGCGGTTCGCGCGGCGGTATATGCAGTGGCCGCCGGCGCCTGCGATATTGCGCTGGCCCTCGGGATCGAGAAGCTCAAGGATACCGGCTATGGCGGATTGCCAGCAGCGATAGTTGGCACCTATATTCCCCAGTGGTATCCGAACGCTGTGGGACCGGCGAACTTCGCCCAACTGGCGACGGCCTACCGGCGCAAGCACGGACTCGATGCGGGGTTATTGAAGCGTGCGATAGCCCACGTGTCTGTGAAAAGCCATGCTAACGGGGCCAAGAATCCAAAGGCGCACCTGAGAAATATCCTCTCTGAAGATCAGGTTTTGAGAGCGCCGATTATCGCCGAGCCGCTTGGTCTTTACGATTGCTGCGGCGTGTCTGACGGTGCAGCGGCCGTAGTCGTGACGCGACCGTACATCGCGCGTGGGCTGGGCAAGAAGGATCTGATCACGTTCAAGGCATTGCAGTTATCGGTTTCAAATGGTTGGGAGATGCACTCCAATCAGTGGGATGGCAGCTATTGCCATACTACCCGCATCGCAGCCAGGCGTGCTTACGAGGAAGCGGGTATTCGCAATCCGCGAGAAGAACTCAGTATGCTTGAGGTGCACGACTGCTTTTCGATTACCGAGTTGGTGACAATGGAAGATCTTTTTCTCTCGGCCGAAGGAAATGCAGTGAAGGACGTCATGGATGGTTTCTTCGACGCTGACGGTAAGGTTCCATGCCAGATCGACGGTGGCCTTAAATGCTTTGGCCATCCGATCGGTGCCAGCGGTATCCGTATGCTTTACGAAATCTATCTTCAATTGCACGGTCGCGCCGGACCGCGCCAGCTGGCCACTCCCAAGATCGGTCTGACCCACAATCTCGGCGGCCAACCCTCGCAAAATGTTTGTTCAGTTTCGATTGTTGGATTGGAAAGCATTTGAGGATCTGACGACATGAACGTCGTTTGCTCGCGCGTGATTGCTAACCGGTTCATATGTACGGGCGTAATAATCGGAAACTCGAATTGGCAAACGGCGGTGGTATCTCGTAGCATCAATGCATACCATGGAAGCCGCGAACCTTTCTAGCGTTGCTTGTCGCGAGCATGGGTTGCTGGCTTGA
>JAKBDW010000054.1:0-4107 GCA_021834245.1 Pseudomonadota bacterium | reverse complement strand
CGTTGAGCAGCGTGACGGCATCGCTGATCAATTTGTCCCGGCGCCGGGCTGAGTTCAGCAGCGTCTGCCTTGCAGACTGCGCCGCGGCTGGATGATTTCAGTGCAAATACCATTCGCCAAGCAGAACCAACGCGGCCACAAAGTAGCAGTAGTAGCCGAACACGTACCACCGATTATGCTCCAGCCAGCGAGATAACCAGCGAAGAGCCAGCAGACCGGCGAAAAAACTACCAACCAAGCCGAGCAGACTCGGCCACAGAAGCAAGAAGACATGACCCGTATAACCTGTCGCCGCCTGAGCTTTGTACAGACGGAAGCCTTCCTTCGCGATGACCACCGGGGTAAGAACAACCGCGAGAGCAAAGCTGAATTCCTCCACCCTTTCTTTGTTGCGGTCGAGGAACAGTCCGGTCGAGATCGTCGCGCCTGAACGGGAGAATCCGCGAAACGGAAGACACAATCCCTGAACTGCGCCGATCCAGAAAGAATCGCGCAGCCTTAGCGCACCGCCGTTGCTGTCCGGACCGCCGCCGGCAATCGACGACTTCCGTTTCCCGGAGAGCACAATCATTATTCCGACCGCAAAAAGACCCGTTGCAATCACATACGAGTTGCCGAAAATCGACTCGATATCAGTGTGTGCCGATCCGCGCAAGAAAACGTGCTCGATGAAGAGCATGAGAATCAGTCCGATTACGCCGGTGAGAAAGGTGGCCGCGGTGACAAGCTTCGCGAACCACCAGAATGCCGTCGCCGAGGAGAAGTAGCGGCTGCGCCACGATTTCCAGAAATAGACCATCACCGCGAACATTGTGCCTGTGTGCAACATGACTAGCAGGAACGTCATTTCCGGAGCAGTGGGATCGAGTCCCATCAGCTTTTCCACCAGGATAACGTGTGCCGAACTCGATACTGGCAGCAGTTCGGCCGCGCCTTGGACAAATGAGAGTATAAGTACCTTGAGAAAAGTGGTGAGCATAAGTTGAATGTCGAGTAACCCAGAAATTAGGAAAGTAGTCTATCTTTGTCGCGCTGTTGCACGTTGCTCACGGAATTTTCCTGCGTAGCCAAGGGTTTGCCGCCCGCAGGCGAAGTACGTGAAGAACAGCGCTTTGGTTGTGCCGGTACGATCACTTTATGTGCCGGGCGCCTTTTTCACCTTGAGGCGAATCGCTTTGATTCCGAGTTTTGCCAGCTCGTGATCGGCAGCATCCATGTCTTGCAGGCGCGCGAACGGACCCAAACGCACACGATAATAGGCGCCCCTTCCTTCAATCACCACCTTTTGCGTATACGCCTCCATCCCGGCGAGTGCCAGCCGCGCGCGAAGATGGTCGGCGTCCTTTCCGCTGGCATAGGCCGCCGCCTGAAGCACGTAACGTACGCCCTTTCCCGGCAGTTCCGGGACTGCTGCGGCGGTTGACGCGCCCTTCACCGGCCGATCCGGTATGACCGTCTCGACTTCGGGAAGAATCGTGTAGAAATCAAACTTGGGCTTTGGTGGCGCTGGCGGCGTTGACGGCGCAGCCGGCTGGACAGCTGCAACCTTGGTAGCCGGACTATGCGAAAAAAGCCTGGCAAGTCCGCGGAACGGTCGGCCGCCTTGAAAGAGATGTTGTGTGGCCCACATGATCAACAGCCCGGATGCCAGGCCGATGAGCAGCAATTGCCATCCGGCAATATTCTTGCCATAGCGACGTCGAGTTGTTGTGCGCCGAGCCTGTTGTGCCATGGGGTCTACATCGACTCAGGGGCGGACACGCCAAGAAGCCCCAGTCCATTGCTCAGCACCTGGCGTGCGGCGTTGATCAGATTGAGCCGAGCATCGCGCAGGTCGTCATTTTCGACCAGAAAAGTGTGAGCGTTGTAGTAGGCATGGAAATCGTTGGCTAGCTCGCGTAAATAGTGCGCCAGCTGGTGTGGCTCATGATTAAGGGCGGCGGTTTCCACGACCTCCGGATAACGCGACGCCGTCGCCAGCAGCGACTGTTCATGAATCTCGTTGAGCAGATTTAGATTGCGCCGGCCGCGCTCGATGTCTCGCGACATCCCTTTTTCTGTTACAAGTCGCAGCACGCTGCAGATTCTGGCATGCGCGTACTGCAGGTAATAGACAGGATTGTCGTTGGACTGCGATTTGGCCAAGTCCAGATCAAAATCCATGTGTTGCTCGCACTTGCGCAGGACGTAAAAGAAGCGCGCCGCATCGTTCCCGACTTCGTGCCGCAATTCGCGCAAAGTCACGAATTCACCGCTGCGCGTCGACATTTGAGCTTTTTCTCCGCCGCGGTAAAGAATGGCAAACTGCACCAGTAACACATCGAGCTTGGACGGGTCGCGACCAAGCGCTGCAAGGGCGGCCTTCACTCTTGGCGCATAGCCATGGTGGTCGGCACCCCATACATCAATCACGCGTTCGAAACCACGTTCCAACTTGTCGAGATGGTACGCGATATCGGACGCGAAATATGTCTTTTGGCCGTTCTCACGCACGATGACGCGATCTTTCTCGTCGCCAAAATCGGTTGAGCGAAACCAGAGGGCACCGTCCTTGTCATACACATGGCCGGTTTGCTTCAAACGCTCAATCGCCTTGTCGACCAACCCGCGGTCGGTTAGGGAGCGCTCGGAGTACCATTCCTGATAGACCACGCCGAACTCTTCAAGATCCTGACGGATGTCGCTCAATATGACGGAAAGCCCGAGATCGAACACCTTGCGATAACTTTGCGCTGCCAAAAGCGCTTTGGCACGCTCGATTATCGCGTCGATATGGGCCTCTTTATCGCCACCCTTCGGCGCGTCGGCAGGAATGTTGTCAAAGATCTTGGACGAAGGTCGGCGCAGGACATCACCGACTTCCCGATGCAGCGACGCCGCAATGTCGAAAATGTAGTCACCCTTGTAGCCATTGCTGGGAAAGGCAAACTGTTCGCCGCACAGTTCCAGATAGCGCAGCCAGACGCTGGTGGCAAGAATGTCCATCTGTCTGCCTGCGTCATTGACGTAGTACTCGCGGTGCACCTGAAAACCCACCGCCGTCAACAGATCGGCCACTGCCGCGCCGTAGGCTGCGCCTCGACCATGGCCAACGTGCAGTGGGCCGGTGGGATTGGCCGATACGAATTCAACCTGCAACCGGCGGCCGCCCCCCAAAGCGGAATGGCCGTAGGCTTCTCCCGCCTCGAGAATCTGGTTGACGACATCCTGGTACGCGTCGGGGGTCAGGAAGAAGTTGATAAAGCCGGGACCGGCAATCTCAACGCGGGCAATCCAACGGGATTTTGGTAGGGCGCCAACGATTTTCTCGGCGAGCTCGCGCGGTTTGAGCTTGGCGGCGCGCGCCAAGCCCATCGCGATATTGCTGGCAAAATCCCCGTGCTCCTTGCTTCGCGCGCGTTCCGGAGCAGGGCTGTAAGGCACATCCGTGGGTAGTACTCCGCCCGCCTGGAGCTTGGTTACCGCCTGGGTAAGAAGATCACTGAGCTGCTGTTTCAAAATCAGTACCTGGATGGCGGCAAAAATGACCGGCTGTGGCGCCGCATTCTACCCGGGCCGGAGCGATGCGAGAAGCTGTCAGGCACCCGGCTTGCCGTGAGTGGGCCGTGCTCCATGCGGCCCACTCACGATTCTGGTCAGCGGGCGTCGCCGAGGCGCGCATCCATCGTCGGTTTTTTCAGCCACTTCGCTATGTCCTTGCCCATGGAGCGCGCGTCATACCGCAGGCTGCCACACGTCGCGAAAGTCCCGCGGGTTTCGCGCATCGCGCGAAAGGTTCCGATAACCCGGCCGTCCTCCCAAAGCTTGCCCTCCACGGTAATCGACTTGTGGCCAGTAAACTCTCCACCGGGTCGAGCTTGCACTCCAACGATGGTCATGGCCAGGCCTTGGCCACGGCTGTGTGGCGTGACGCTTTCAACCAATTCGACGTCGAACTCCTTCTTGGCGTAGGCCCGGACGTAGTTTGGTACCTCATGCGGGAGATCGCATTCGCTTCTGACCGCTTTCGCAACGGACAAGTCGCGAACGAATGGCGCGGTCTCCTGCAGGTTTAGCTTGCCGCGGGCGAAAGCCAGGGCAGGCAAGCTCAAGCCAAGAGCTATTGCC
>JAKBDW010000526.1:0-4126 GCA_021834245.1 Pseudomonadota bacterium | reverse complement strand
CGCCTTCCAGGTTTCGGCACGCGTTGATTCCCGTACGATTCTGGATCAGATGGGAGCAGAGCAGTTGCTCGGCCAAGGCGACATGCTGTATCTGCAGCCAGGAACCGGCGTGCCGACGCGAGTGCATGGGGCGTTCGTGGCCGATAACGAGGTGCATAAGGTCGTCACCTTCCTTAAGAAGAGCGGCAAGCCGAGCTACGACGAAAGTATCCTTTCCGGGGAGGCCGAAGGCGGCGGCGAAAATGCGGTATTCGGCGGTGAGCCGGGAATGGCAAACGGTGAGGAAGACCCGCTGTACGATGAAGCGCTCAAGATCGTTACCGAAAGCCGGCGTGCGTCAATCTCCGGAGTGCAGCGGCGGCTGCGCATCGGTTACAACCGGGCGGCGCGGCTCATCGAGGAGATGGAAAAATCAGGAGTGGTCGGTCCATTGCAGCCGAACGGAAGTCGCGAGGTGCTGGCGCCGCCCCCGCCGCCGCGGGACTAGGGCAATCGCTTTATTAACATGGGACTCAAGATGAGAGGCAGATTCTGGCGTCGCTTAATCGTGCGGGTATTGTCGGCAGGTATTGCCATTGGTTTCCTGGGGCTTCAGGGCGCGGCCTACGCCTCGGCGGTTTCCAGCCTCAACCACTTCTTTCATGACGTGCACACTTATCATGCGAAGTTCGACCAGGTTGTGTTGGACGAGGCATTAAACCCTATCCAGGAGTCGTCTGGCACGCTTTGGATAGAGCGTCCCGGCAAATTTCGCTGGGACTACGACTTGCCGTTCAAGCAGCTTATCGTCGGTGACGGAAAGAAGATCTGGGTGTATGACAAGGAACTGCAGCAAGTCACAGTGCGCAATCTCACGGGCGGGCTGGGAAATACCCCAGCCATTCTGCTTGCGGGCAGGGGCAGTCTGACAGCCAACTTTCAGGTGAAGGACCTCGGGCGCCAGGGCAAACTCGACTGGGTGCAGATGAAACCCAAAGTCAATGACGGCGGCTACCAGGACATACGCGTGGGATTTGAAAAGGGGGAGATTCGTTCCCTGGTGCTGGTTGACAGTTTCGGTCATACGACGCGCATCAGTCTGAGCCATGTCAGGGAAAACGGCGCCATCAATCCCGATACATTCCATTTCACTCCGCCCAAGGGTGTGGATGTGGTCGGGCAATGAATGTGCCGACCGGCGCTGGAGAGTCTGGCGCAGGAGATCGAATTGACTCACCGCTGGCCGACCGCATGCGACCAGAACGGCTTGAGGAGTTTGTCGGCCAATCCCATCTGCTAGCACCAGGTAAGCCACTGCGGCGCGCAATCGAGTCGAATGGCTCGCATTCGATGATATTGTGGGGGCCACCAGGCACTGGCAAAACCACGCTCGCACGCCTGATCGCTGCACGCAGCTCAAGTCACTTCATCAGTCTGTCGGCGGTGTTCGCCGGAGTTAAGGACATTCGCGCGGCTGTGGATGAAGCGCAGCGGCAGCGTCGTGAGGTACCGCGCAGGACGGTACTTTTTGTCGACGAAGTACATCGGTTCAATAAAGCGCAGCAGGACTCCTTTCTGCATTATGTGGAAGACGGAACTCTGATCTTCATTGGTGCCACCACCGAAAACCCGTCATTCGAACTGAACAAAGCGCTGTTGTCACGTGCTCGGGTGTATGTGCTCAAGCCGCTGCAGACAAATGATATCCGCAATCTCATCGATCGCGCGCTCGCCGATCACGTGCACGGGCTTGGCGCGATGCAACTGAACATGTCGGAGGCGCTGCGGGACACATTGAGCGGCGCGGCTGACGGAGATGCGCGCCGTGCATTGAACCTGCTCGAGTTGGCTGGTGACCTGGCAGAAATGCGCGACGGCCACCTTACGGTCACGGAAGCGATCGTGCATGAACTCATCTCCGGTGGCGTGCGTCGCTTCGACAAGGGCGGCGAAGTGTTTTATGACCAGATTTCAGCGATGCACAAATCGGTACGCGGCTCTTCACCAGATGCAGCACTTTACTGGTTCGCGCGCATGTTGGATGGAGGTTGCGATCCGCTCTATATCGCTCGGCGCGTCGTGCGCATGGCAAGCGAGGATGTCGGCAATGCGGATCCTCGCGCGCTGCAAATTGCGCTTAATGCCTGGGACGTCGAGGAACGTCTTGGCAGCCCGGAAGGGGACCTGGCAATCGCTCAGGCGGTTGTTTATCTTGCATGTGCGCCGAAAAGCAATGCTGTGTATACGGCGTGGAACGCGGTACAAGAGGAGGTGCGCGCCAGCGGTTCGCGTGAAGTTCCGCTGCGATTACGTAACGCACCGACCGGCCTTATGAAGGACCTGGGGTACGGAGAAAAGTACCGTTACGCACATAACGAACCTGAAGGCTATGCCGCGGGTGAGAATTACTTTCCCGATGGGCTTGCCGGGCATCAATATTACCATCCGACGGGGCGTGGCCTGGAAGGGAAAATTGCCGAGCGCCTGGCGCATCTGCGCGAACTGGACAAGAAAGTATTGAAGTGAGAGTCGGCCTTCGCCGGTAGTTCAAGTCTAGGCGCAGACCAGGAAGGCCGGCAGACGGCTCAGCGGCCAGTGCTGCCATGGGTTCGGGCATATTCAAGAAGAAGGCGGGGGCGTTTCATGTATCAGATTCTTGTTATAGCTATTGGCGGCGCGGCAGGTAGCGTGTTGCGTTTCCTTGTGTCCACCTGGACGTACGCAGTGTTGGGGCGAGATTTTCCCTACGGCACTCTTGCCGTCAATGTTATTGGTTGTCTGGCTATGGGGTTTCTGTTCGTAGTGCTGACAGAGCGCATGGCCAATGACACGCTGTGGCGCGCCGGAATTCTAATCGGTGTGCTGGGTGGATTTACCACTTTTTCCAGTTTTTCCATTGAAACCTTCAATCTCATAGACAATGGCGAAGCGCTCAAGGCGCTTTTAAATATGGCGAGCAGTCTGGCACTATGTATCGGAAGCACTTGGATCGGCGTGCTTGTCGGGAGAATGGTATGAAGCACAGTGAAGTCATGATGGTCCGCATCTATCTCACCGAAGGTGAACATGCGCTTAAAGCCTTGCTTTCCCGCCTGCACGACGAGGAGAAAGTGCGGGGTGTCACAGTATTTCGCGGAGTCTCGGGATTCGGGCGCTCAGGCAAGGTGCATTCGTCCTCATTGCTTGATCTTTCGCTCGACTTGCCGGTGGTCGTCGAGTTCTTTGATGAGCCCGCCAAGGTCAGGCGCATCCAGTCGCACCTCAAGGAGGTCATTGCGCCAGGGCACATGGTAAGCTGGAAGGCGGACGTCAACGAAGAATGACGCATAGCGTGCCCAGATCGCGGTGCAACTCATCGCAACACCGGAGGTGGTAAAACATGCTTGACCCGCGCTTGTTGCGCGCAGATCTCGAGGCTACGGCAAAATGCCTCGCGCGCCGTGGTTACGTGCTCGACACTGCGGGGATCGCCGTGCTCGAAGAGAAACGTAAATCTGTGCAGGTGCTGACACAGCAGTTCCAAAACGAACGCAATTCCAGTGCCAAGGCCATCGGTCAGACCAAGGCGCGCGGCGAGGACGCCAGCGCCTTGATGGCCGAGGCTGCCAACATGGGGGCGCGTCTTAGGCAGGCCGAATCCGAGCTGGATGCGATCCAGGCGGAGATCGCTTCGCTGTCTCTGGGAATACCGAATCTTCCCCACGCCAGCGTGCCGGATGGCAAGGACGAGCGCGACAATGTCGTAGTGCGGCGCTGGGGCGAACCAAGAGCATTCGATTTTACAGCCCGCGACCATGTGGATATCGGTGCCGGGCTTGGTCTGATGGATTTTGAGGCGGCAGTAAAAATCACAGGCACGCGTTTCGTCGTCATGCATGGCGCACTGGCGCGGCTGCAGCGTGGCCTCATCCAGTTCATGCTCGATCTGCACGCACAGGAGCATGGATATAGTGAGACCTACATTCCTTACCTGGTCAATTCGGATAGTTTGCGCGGCACTGGTCAGCTTCCCAAGTTCGAGGAAGATCTGTTCGGGTTAAAGGGCGAGCAGGGTTATTACCTGATCCCGACAGCCGAAGTGCCGGTAACCAATCTGGCGCGCGATACCATTCTTCCGGCCGAATCCTTGCCACGCAAGTTCGTTTGT
>JAKBDW010000168.1:0-4131 GCA_021834245.1 Pseudomonadota bacterium | reverse complement strand
ATCGACACGAAAATCAATTCCGGGCTCTAGCAAGCTCGCCTGATCGCGATAGAGTTCGTCCGGCATCATGCTGCCGACAGCGACGTAGAGAAGTCCTGGCTGGTACATGTGCCGGTCGGATGCCGACAGCATGGTAATGCGCACCTTACCACTTTTGAGCTCCTGGCTCAGACGCCGCGCCAGGTTGTTCCCCAGAATGGTTCCGCCCATTCCACCACCAACTATGACGATCTTCATGGCAGCCTCCTAATCCTAAAGGTTCTTATCGACGTATAGCTACATTGTTGGTCGGGCGCCTAAATCCTACTTGGCCTTACGCACGGTAATATGCCACACCCCTCCTTCTTCGCTCGTGTCTAACAGGTCATGGCCGACCTTTTTGATCCAGTCCGGGATGTCTGTCACCGATCCCTTGTCGGTGGAAAGCACCTCAAGCTCATCACCAACTTTGGCGGCCTTCATACCGGCAATGAGCTCCATAAGCGGTCCGGGGCAGAAGCTGCCGCGCGCATCAATCAGTCTTTTCTCCGCCATCGTACCGACCCCCTATTTATCGTGAAGTTCAAAACGACCAAACCTGACCGGCTTGGGCATTGTCTAAAAACTTGGTCAGACCCATTGGCTCCTTGACGTAGGGCTCCAGGTCGCGGGGCTCAAGGCCGAGTACATCCATCGCCATGGTGCAGGGATGAATGTTGGCATCCCCGAGTTCTACAGCCTGCTGAAACAGCGTCTTGAACGATGGGGCATTCTTGCTTTCCAACAAACCGCCCATCATCCCCTCCGCCGGGGCCTTGTCGGCCGCACCTTTAATGAAATATTTCAAGGCATTCATGGAGACAAAAACGGTAACCTCATTGCCGCTTACCGCGCCCACCGAGGCCATCATTCCCGCCATCTGCAGGTGTTCGCGGTCATCTGACAGCACCACGATGCTGATCTTGTTCATTGACATAATCCTTATTTTCCCGAGCCCGTCGTTGGCGAAGACAGTCAGTTACGCGATTGCCTGCCGTCCGCCACAGATTCTCGCTGCAACCTATCGCCTTACCCGGCGCGCTCATAGCGTCACCTCTATAATATAAGGCGTCGGTCTTTTCTTGCCCTATTTGCCTATAGACCCAATTTACCTTTATATTAGAGGCGTACCTGCCGGCCGAGTTCGCAGTTTTCAAGATACTCGCCTTGACTCCAGAACTCAAAAGCGGTGCGCTCGGCAACAGCCAACTTGTCCGTGGCGCCTTTGCCGCAATGGTTTGCGCCGGGAAAGCTTACATATAAGTAAATAGTAATATTTCCCATCCGCATCCCGCTCGTCGCCGGCTGGCGCCCGGCAAGACACTGACCGACGTCTGCTGTTGCGTCGCGTCCCGATATGCGCCGCGAACTAGTAACTCAACCAGCGGGCCGATCCCGAGCATTCGCGATACCACCTGACCCGACCATGACAAGAACCGCAATGCGAACGCAATTCCGGTGAGCGGGATCGGCAAGCTCGAATTTTCGATGAGCACATCCGAGACAGCGGTGCAGCTTCAAACGAGATGCATATTGGCCGGAAACGGGTCCTTTTGAAAATACGCCTTTAGCCATACCCTAGCGCCGATCCCAACATGTGATCTGCCCAGCGAGAGAAAATGGATGTCACAGAATACGCTTTCAGGGTTCGGCCATGCAGCATGTGCCACCACGGAACCGATCCTGCCGCGTCACCGGCACATCAGCTACTCTCCGCCATCTTGTTTCCCCACACGACGAAAACCGGATCGGCAAAAGCCAGCTTGTCTGCATACTGATCGTCGCCCGGGCGCGGCAGCCCGCGAATCGATTCGGTGCCAATCGCCTTGAATCCGGCAAAGCGCAAATAGTTGCTAACCAGTGCAAGGCGCTCGAATGGGTGCAATTCCTCCCAAATCGCAATCACCTTGGTCGGAAACCAGCGATCGGAAAACGTGACTACCAGAGGCGCTCCGGGCTTGAGCGTTCGCAACACGTCGCGCAATACCTCGCGCGGCTGGATGAGATACTCGATTGAAGCGGTGCACACGGCGGCATCAAAAAGGTGGTCTGGCAGCGGCAGCGTCGAGTTGACATTGAGGTCGTGCACCAGGCGCCGGGACAACGCTGGGTTGCTTTCCAGTTCGGCCAGATTGAGTCCGATTCCCGTAACCTCCGCATCAAAGACGCTGTCGTGTTCGATAGCCAAATGCGACGTGCAACTGCTCATGATATCCAGTACGTGCATTCCGGGACGAAGAAACCGGCGGTAAATTCCGGTGATGCGCTCGCGCGCACATCGATCCAGGTGCTGGATGTTGCGCGGGCTTTGATAAAACTGCGTGTCCGGCCGCGGATCAAGACGTGCAAACGGGTCGCCGCCAAAAAAATCTGTCTCGAGGTCAGACAGGTCGGCCTGCATGCCAGGACCTGCCGTTGAAAGCTCATGTGCGACGTCATTCACCTGGCCGCCGCGCTCCTCCTTGCCTGGCAGGTTTTCGCCCAGGCAGATTTCCAAGTCGATAGGCTGGGCGGACAGCGGGTGATTGAGATCTACGCGCAGGACATCCCCGTCATTCGCGAGACAACGCAAGGGGCGCCGATCCGCGGAAAAGAAACCTTCCAGGTCCGCCACCATGTTGCGCGGATAGAAGCGCCCAACACGCGGCACGACCTCGACACCATTTGCCAATCTGCGGCGAAACTGGCTTGCGCGCACCTCCCGCACGAGACGGTCGTCTCGCGGTTCCGCCATATCACCGGCCGGCAGTTTCCCGCAAACCACATCTCCCGCAGCGGCGCCGGCAAGCCCCCTCAGCCAGCTGGCCGCGAAAAAAGTCGCGCCACAGACTCACGCGCCCGAAAAAGCGCCGGTCAATGTGCACAGCGTGCGGACTGCGCCAGTGGATAGACGCCTCCAGGCTCACCAGACCGCTTTTTTTCACTGCAATTTATTCCAACTCTTGCGCTGCCGCAAAACTCAGGGCGGCCTCGTTTCGATGTCAGTTTCAGGGTGCGCTATACCCACCACTGTGCAGCCCGAAATAGCTCTGCCTTAACACATCATCCTTCTGCAAATCAGCGGCACTTCCGCTAAAGCTGATGCGCCCCCCTTCGAGTACGTAAACCCGCGAGGCAAGCGTCAGGAACCCCAGATTCTGTTCGGCAATTAGCATAGCCAGACCTTGACCCTGAAAGCGCTGCAGCGCGACGATTACTTCCTTTACGTAGCGCGGCGACAGCCCTGCCGAGGGCTCATCCATAACGAGCAGCCGCGGTCGGCTAATGAAGGCTTTGGCTAATCCAAGCATTTTGCGTTGGCCACCGCTCAGGCTGCTGGCGGCGGCGCGTTGCCTTCCTGCCAGGTCCGGAAATATTTCATAGAGTTCGCCGGCGCGTCGGCGCACTTCACTTTGCCGCAGGTAATAGCCGCCGAGCTCCAGATTTTCATTCACGCTGAGATTGGGAAATACCCCGATCTCCGACATGTAGGAAATGCCCTGGCGTACGCGCACGTCAGTGCGTGTACGCTCCAGATTGCGGTCGCCGAATATGATCGAGCCGTGCAGCAGTGGAACCAGTCCGACTAATGCCTTGAGCAACGTAGTTTTACCTGCGCCATTTGGGCCAAGCAGTATGACGCATTCGCGCTCACCAATCCTGATGTCCACGTCCCACAAAACCTGCAGCGGTCCGTATCCGGCCGCAAGGCCCGCGACACTCAACAGCGCGGTATCAGCTGCCGAGGAAGACATCGATCACCTTTGGATCGCGCGCGGCCGCTTCCAGCGGTCCTTCGAAAATTTCCCGCCCCGCGTTCATTACTACCACGCGTTGCGTAAGTTCCTGCAGGAATCCGAGCAGATGCTCGACTACCATCAAGGCGACGCCGGAACGCGCAACTTCCTTTAAAATGTCGGCCATGTGCTGCAGCTCGCCCGGATTCAGTCCCGCACCAACTTCGTCAACAAGCAGCAGCTTCGGCCGGGTAACCAGTGCCCGAGCCAGGTCGAGCTGCTTCTGTTGTGCGCTGTTCAGGCTGGAAGCCTCGCGCTCGACCAGGCTATCGAGCTGCAGCAGCTCGAGATACTGATCCATTTTCTCCCCGCCAGCACCGCAGTGGACAGCGGCAAC
>JAKBDW010000310.1:0-4132 GCA_021834245.1 Pseudomonadota bacterium | reverse complement strand
AGCTACCATTGCAGCGCGGGCGTGCAATTCCGGGGCTAGCCGCAACCGGAATTGGCCGGAGTAGGGCTTGTTGGGCGCTTGCTTGAGTTTTTTGCAGGTAGCCAGGTAATCATCTACCGCTTCCTCAAAAGCTGCGCGTAATTCGGCAACAGTCTCGCCGTGAAAACCGATCACGTCGCGTATTCCGGCGATGTGGCCGACAAAACAGCCATCCTCCTCGCTGTATTCAACGCGGGCAGCGAAATCCTTGTAGGTCATTGTGTTCATGGTCTCACTCCTAGATTCTCCAGAAATTGCCGGGCATCGCGCACCTGATAAGGCTTCGCTTCGTTGGCTGGGTGTGGTCTGTGAAAAGTGGCAATTTGCCCATTCTTTTCGAATCGCACCCGCGAACCATTGTCCTCGATCACGCAGCAGCCGATAGCCACCAATAAAGCCTCTATACGCCGCCATTCGAGGGATGCCGGAACGGGCTCTGCATAGACGGCAGCCAGTGTTTTGCGATGCGAGGCATTCATGTCAAAATGGTATCAAATAATGGAACCGTGTCAAGCGGCTATGGTTGAATATGTTGGAATGCCAGGCCGTTCTGGACTATGAACAGCGCGCAGGTGCTGTTCATTTCACGTCCTTCGCCCCCGTCGTCCGTTCAGGACGCAGATTAAACCCCGCACAATATCAACCCAATAAATGAAAAAAGCCCACCATTTCTGGCGAGCTTTTTCATTTATTGGTGGTGGAATCGCCGCCAGGTTCAAACCGCGTCTGTAATGCAGTTGCGAAAACTTGCGGTTTGATGAGGAACACTGCTGAAACAAAATGTTACCGTCAGCAACCATGCCAATATCGCCTTCAATTTAACGCTGCTCATGTGTTCCAGATACCATCAGTTCGATCCCATCTGGAATCGAACCCGCGTCCGTCGCTCCAACCAAAAGCGCCCCCATTTACACCTATTCCGGGGTAAGGCAACCCGCCGTGCGGCGAATGGCGCTCTGTATCACCGTATTATGTGCGGTGAATAACTTGCGCATGCGGAGATTGCGGCCTATAATCTCCGCATGAATGGCGGCGATTACAAATACAAGTATGTCTGGCAGTTCAACGACTGGCCGAACTGGCACTTCGACCTGGCGGCACTGGCTGGGCCTATGGCTGAGGTCAGTCGCGCCCAGGGCCTCTTGATGGGCCGTCTGGCCGATGTGGGCATGGCCCTGCGCGATCGGGCTAGCCTGGCGGCGCTTACCGAGGACGTGGTCAAGACCAGCGAGATCGAGGGTGAGCAGCTCAACGTCGAATCCGTCCGCTCGTCGATCGCCCGCAGGTTGGGCGTGGACATCGGCGCCCTGGCACCGGTCGATCGACACGTCGAAGGCGTGGTCGCAATGGTGCTCGATGCCACGGCCAACTGCCATATGCCGGTGTCGCGTGAGCGTTTGTTTGGCTGGCATGCCGCGCTATTTCCTACCGGCTACTCCGGCCTTGCCAGGATCAAGGTGGGCGCCTGGCGCGACGATACCAGCGGTCCGATGCAGGTGGTGTCCGGCCCCATTGGCCACCAGAAGGTGCATTTCGAGGCGCCACCGGCTGATCGTCTGGAAGCTGAAACCGGCCAATTCCTGGACTGGCTGAATTACGCATCGAATGACCCACCACTGCTCAAAGCCGGGCTTGGTCATCTGTGGTTCGTTACCTTGCACCCGTTCGACGACGGTAACGGTCGTATCGCCCGTGCAATCGGTGATCTACTGCTGGCCCGTGCGGATGGCAGCCCCCAGCGCTACTACAGCCTGTCGGCGCAGATCCAGCGCGAGCGAAAGGCTTACTACGACATCCTGGAACGCACACAGAAGCAGTCACTCGATGTCACCGAGTGGCTCTCTTGGTTTCTCGAAACCCTGCAACGCGCTGTCGACCAAGCACAGCACACACTTGATGCCGTGCTGACCAAGACGCGGTTCTGGCAGCGCTGGGCGACCACATCACTCAACGAGCGACAAGTGAAGTTGCTGAACAAACTGCTCGACGGGTTCGAAGGCAAGTTCACCAGCAGCAAGTGGGCGGCGATCGCCAAGTGTTCGCCGGACACCGCGCTGCGCGACATCAATGACCTGCTGGCCCACGGCATCCTGCGCAAATCGGATGCGGGCGGCCGCAGTACCAGCTACGAGTTGAACTGAGGTTCCCCCGAAAAATAGTCCTCCGCCGTCAAAAATTTTTTACCTAAATCCTTTTGAGAAGCAAAGGCTTTGCAAGCTTTGTCGGACAAGCGATTAAAAATACCCCCAGCCATAATATTTTCTCCGGTTCGTTTTCCGTTAATACCCCCAATCATACCCCCTGAATGATTGGATGCAATAGAATTTTGTAGAACCTGGGTGGACTGTAATTACTTGAAAATGCAAATAAAAACGCCGTCTCTAGGACGGCGTTGGACCCCCTTGGGGGTATTATTGGTGGAGATGGCGGGAATTGGCCTTGCAGGCCGCGCATTTGCACAAAGGCAAATGCCGCTCCGGACTATGAACAGCACGCAGGTGCTGCTCATTTTACGTCCTTCGCCCCGCGTCCGTTCCGGACGCGGTTTCCATTCTGCCGTGTTTCGGCACACCAAACTAAAAAAGCCCACCACAGGGGTGAGCTTTTTCAGTTTGTTGGTGGTGGCGTGGAGTCCTGCATCAAACTGAGATAGTTCAAAGCCTTATAGCCTCTACTAACTCCTTTGATAAGGCTGCGTACTGGCGTTCTTCTTGCGACAATTCTAGCTGTTTCTATTGTGATTTACACCTGTGCAGATGTCTGAATAACGAACTTCAGTTCGATTCCATTTGCGCAACCGAACCCGCGTTCGCATGCCGAGAATAGACCGATGAAAATTGTGATCAGCACCTTGACTGGTTTGGATAACGAAGCGTTCATGGACACCTGCCAACTCATTCTCAAGGAGCCCAAGATGGACGTCGTACACCTCGATCAAAAACAACTGGCCGTCCGTTGGAGGATCAGCGAGGCCAGCCTGGAGCGCTGGCGCAGCGAGGGGATCGGCCCAAAATTTCTCAAACTTGGCGGTCGGGTGATTTACCGAGAGGTAGACATCGAGGCGTACGAGGAGTCGTGCCTCGTCACCTCAACCAAGTCTGTCGCCGTCGGACGTGCGAGCGGGAAATAGTTGCCAACTTGATTCGGTCGCGCGTCAATCATAACTCCATCAACCAAAGGAGTTATGTCATGGAAAAAGTTGTTCTGTCAGAAAACGAACTGGCTCAATACTGGGGCGTGAGTCCGAAAACATTGCAGCGTTGGCGTACCGAAGGCCGCGGTCCCAACTACCTCAAATTATCCAAACGTGTGCTGTATCCACTGGCGGAAATCAGAATTTTCGAATCCAAGGCGCTGCATGCGTCAACTTCGGAAAAATCCAGTTCAGTCGTGTCAACATCGAAGTCAAACCTGCTGACAGCCGAGGAAGCATCTGCCGTGACCGGCCTTCCTGCATATATGTTCACGAACAAACGGGTTCGCTAGGCTGCAGGACTACCTTGCGTCTACATCAACTCATCTGTGCGATTTGATCTGGATGTAGTCATGAACTGGGTTCGTCGACATTCAAGCCAGATGACTGATTAGGAGTCATCAAGGGGGCGGCCGGGCCAATTCAGCGCCGGATGGTGATTTGCTCTGGTCGGTCCCCGCCCGGCTTCATGGAGGTGGACTCTACCACTCGGTCGAACTTTTCTCAATAACGCTTGCGGGTTGCAGCGGAAGCACGCGGAATCATGCGGCCTCACCATGCCCCCCAACTTGTCACAAAGCCAGGCACCAAAGCGCCGTTCGCACTCCTGAAGCAAAACATCAGACAATCGCTGCAGCGCCTCGGCTCCGATCTTTGTCAGAGCATCATTGAGATGTTCGAGAGAGACCCGCGTCTCGAACCGAGCTTGGTTCAGACGGCCGCTGGAGACATCCCTAAGGAGGTTCGGACTGGAACATCGCTTAGATTTCTGACGCGGAATTCAGATGAATGGCGGCAGATTGTCGAGTCGGATCATCATAAGAATCCGCGGACGCCGGCTGCAACTAGTCGAAGAGAGCCCTCCAAAGGCGACGTTCACGCGAATTTCACTTGTATCCC
>JAKBDW010000262.1:0-16617 GCA_021834245.1 Pseudomonadota bacterium | reverse complement strand
TTCCGATCTCGCGACGCACCCACCATGTTGCCGATATCTTTGTGGGTAAGGCGCTGATTGATCACAAGCCGGCCGTCCGACTGCTGGGCAAGCTGCAGCAGAGTGCGCGCCACACGGCCGTAGACATCCATCAAGGCCAGGCTCTCAATGTGGCGGTCGGCGGCGCGCAGGCGCTGGCACAATCCTTTCATCAGGTTCGCCGCAAGTTCGGGATTTTTGGCCAAACAACTTGTGAAATCCGGCTTCGATATAACAAACAACTCTGCCGCCTCCATAGTCATGACACCTGCTGAGCGTGGTTCATCATCTATCAAGGCCATTTCGCCGATAAAATCGCCCGGTCCCAGGATCGAAAGGATGACTTCCTTGCCATCGGGATCGCTCAGGAAAACCTTCATTTTCCCCTGCTGGACAACATAAAGCGATTCGCCGCGACTACCCTCGGACATCAGTAGGGTATTCTTAGCAAACGACTTTTTTGTGCCAGCACGCAACAACAGCTCTATCTCGTCTTGTCCCAGACCCGAGAAAAGCGGTATGTGTCCCATGGTGGCGCGCATAGTTTCGTGGCTCATGATCCCTCCCGGACCAGCAGCAACAGTGCAGACAGTGCCTGCGAGCTTCGCGATTATAGTGGCGCCCCGCCCACCTCGCCAAACCGGGGTCCAAAACCACCATAGAGCACACAATTCGGCGGCTTCGGGCGATGAAGCCCAGGCCACAGAACCTATCTATATTTAAAGTCGGGCACAGCACTTTGAAAGAAGGCTGGATCACCCCTTACCCCGAAGCACCGTTTCCAGTCGCCCGATACACATTTGACGCCAATTTATCATCCGGACTGCGGGTTTCCTGGCGGTAGTCGCTCAATGCAGTCCTTCCGCCCTCTGGTCAAACCGGATAGAATAGCGCGCCGCCCTATGGGGGCAGTGCAGGACATGGCCGGTAAAATCGACAGGTTGTTAACGGCAGTAGAGTAGTTCTTGGGGCGGTAGCTCAGCTGGGAGAGCGTCGCGTTCGCAATGCGAAGGTCGAGGGTTCGATCCCCTTCCGCTCCACCATTACCTCAAGCGTTCGGCGATCTGCTGAACTGCCCCTAGCTAGTAGGCCTAGACCCACAACCTTGCATTGGTATGCGCTCATATCCTTGCGGGATTCCAGCTGAACTCCATTACAGAAACAACTCACCGGGAGGAAACGCCCGAGATCCGGAAAGTTGCAGACTGGAGCCATATCGTTGCGAAGGCAGCAAGGTATGGGTCAGGGCCCACAACCGAGGAGTTCGACTCTGCGTAACTCTTCTCGCCGCAACAGTGAAGTTGCCAGACGAACGCAGCACATCGATCCGCTGCCTCTCGATTGAAGGCGACCGGCGCAACGATATGCTTGGACAAATGCGACCAGCGCAACAATATGGGTGCAACGAAGCAAGGTAATGCGACTCAAATCAGCACTTAAGAGCCGTTGATCGCGCAAAGTTATGGGTCAAGAGAAGGCCGGCAAACTTGAAACTTCAGGGAAAAGGTATCTAATTAATAATAATGTCGGCCAAACTATCTAGTTCCCGAAATCCGGAAGATTGAACACCGATTTGTCTGCGTTCGGTCAGCTTGATTCGTGGTACAACTTTGATTGGACCGTGACCTGCCAACGCATCAATAATTCCCCAATGAAATATGGCCCGAGCGGCCGGTGAATTTTCGACATGAAACTCTTCGGTTTTGTTGATTCAATTTTTGATGCCAGGGAGGCTACGAACATCGGCTCCTCACTTGGCGACTTTTTTATCGAGCTCCATGGTTCGCGGGGGCAACCGTCTTCGCCGGTGCCAACGGGCTCACTCGAAACCCTTTACCGACGTGCCGAAGAGCTTACGCGGGGAATCAAACTTGGGCTATACAAAAAAGCCAAGCTTGCGAATGCCTTCAAGTGGAAACTGCGCGAAAGCGGAATTGATACAGAACAAGCCGACAAGGTTTCCAGAGAATTGCTGCTGCGTCTCGGGTTTCGAACCCCGCAGACGACATCCTCCCGCCCGGCCGCACTCAAGGCCTCGGCACAAGAGGATTCCCACCTTTCTGAGGGCAATGCACATTTTACCGCAGGTCGCTATGAAGCAGCCGTTGCCAGCTACCGCATAACACTCGACAAATTCCCGAATGATCCGTACGCCCACAATAATCTTGGCGCCGCCCTGTCTGCACTGGGCCGCCTGCACGAGGCCGAAGCGAGCTTCCAAACCTCGGCAAGGCTCAAGCAGGATTATGCCGAAGCCTACAGCAACCTCGGCAACACACGCCGTCAGCTCGGAAAACTGGAGGAGGCCGAACAGGCGCTGCACAAGGCCCTGAAGGTCGACCCAAACTATCCGGATGCACTGTCAAATCTAGGCCTGATCCAGTATCAGATGTCCAAGTTCGACGAGGCGGAAGCCAGCTTTCGCAAGGCTTTGAGCGTCGATCCAAATAATGCCTATAGCATGATAGGTCTTGGTCACTGCATGAGCGTTAACGGTGATTTCACCGAAGGGGAGCGTCTCTACCGCCAGGCGCTGGAAATTGACCCCAATAACCCTGCTGCATGGGGCAGCCTGGTTGGCATTCGGCGCATGACAGCTAAGGATTCGAATTGGCTGCGCACGGCGGAAAAGATGCTGAAGGATAATCTTTCTCCCCAGGTTGAATCCAACCTGCGCTCTGCCATAGGCAAATTCTGCGATGATACGCATGATTTTGATCGCGCGTTTGAAAACTATCGCCGGGCCAACGAACTGCGCAAGTCGTTTTCCCCCGGATACGATCGCGAGAAAATGACCAAACATGTCGATGCCCTGCTGCAAGTCTACGATGCCACCCTGGCGGCAATGGCGAAACAGCCAAGGGCCAAATCACAACGCCCCGTCTTTGTCGTCGGCATGATGCGTTCAGGCACAAGCCTGATTGAACAGATTTTAGCGTCCCACCCCAGCGCATACGGAGCGGGCGAAATGAATTTTTGGGCCGACTCCGCTCCAAGCGACAAGAAACTGAAACAGATGCAAAAGTTCGAAACCGCCAAGGTGCGCAAACTAGGGAGTGAATATCTTGAGGCCCTGTCGGCAATTTCTCCAAACGCTGAGAAAGTCGTAGACAAAGCCACGTTCAATTTCATGC
Organism: Pseudomonadota bacterium; assembly: GCA_021834245.1. Lineage (GTDB taxonomy): Bacteria > Pseudomonadota > Gammaproteobacteria > Acidiferrobacterales > UBA6901 > JAJXUF01. The sequence goes on along the minus strand of JAKBDW010000262.1, from coordinate 13,465 downwards.
ACCTTGGGCTGATCCACGCAGCCCTGCCGAACGCACGCATAATTCATTCACAACGCAATCCGATTGACACATGTCTGTCAGTTTATTTCCAGAATTTTGACGCTTTCCATAGCTTTGCCAATGACCTTTCCGACCTAAATCACTTTTACAAGCTGTATCTCAAAGTCATGAATCACTGGCGTTCGACGCTGCCGAGTGAATCGCTACTCGATGTCCCTTACGAGCGTCTGCTGGAAGAACCGGAAACGTGGATTCGTCGCATACTGGATTTCGTTGGTCTGGACTGGGATCCACGCTGCCTAGACTTTCATCAGACAAAGCGCCGCGTCGGCACTGCCAGTCAGTGGCAGGTCAGACAGAAACTCTACACGAGCTCCGCAGGTCGTTGGCGCCACTACGAGAAACACGTCGGTCCGCTCAAAGATCTGGAAGATCTCGTGTGACTTAAATTACAGCGCAACCGCGCGACCGCTTTTCCGAAAAAGGATGGTGCTATGGAATTCCCCATGGATCCCGCATCGATGCTGCACCGGGCAAATCATCGGTGCGGCGGTTGTGCCTGAGGCGGGCAGATCTCGCCAAAATGCCTCGCATTCGCACCCTTGCGACCACTACCTTCGCTATAGATTTTTCGTCACTCTTAACCAGCTTCCTGCTCCGGTGCGATTGCCACGCGTCGGGCAGCCGAAACGACCCAATATTCGATCGACGACAACTTCACCTCAATTGTCGCTGGCATTGAGGAGGATCGCATTGCCTAGGGCAACGTGCGTCAGGTGATCATTCTGCTGATTTCTACATATGCCACAGAGTCGATGTCGAGAATCCATATGTACAGGGAAGTTCAAGTTCATCCCTGGACATGACGCATTTTGAAAATCCTGCTCAATCGTGACTTAGGCAGGTCACAGGCCTTACAATTAATGCCCAACTAAGCAAGTACGCGCGAATCCAGCGCGGGTAACTTCTTGAAATCAAACTTGCCCCGGTAGCTCAGTGGATAGAGCAGCCGCCTCCTAAGCGGCAGGTCGCACGTTCGATTCGTGTTCGGGGCACCATATTTTCAATCATTTAGCGTCCCGCAACATGGGGCCATTCGTGATTTTGGCGTAATTTGGCGTAATTGATGCTGGCCAATTGAGCCTGGCAATGGCAGCTGCATTACGCTCTGGCGCACCGCATCGACCTGCGTGCCGAATCTCAGCTTGTCGATGGCGATTGCTGACCGGACACCATTAGAAACAACGGTCCTGCGCTTGAGGCTTTTCGTTTGTCCGCGCAAGGCTCGACCCATTCCTTGAGCGTGGGTCACATTCAGGCAGCCGCACGCCAGCCTAGTTTGGTTTCCTCGAATTCCACGTTCTTCGCGTGCAACGCGCGGTTGAGCTCGGCCAGGCGGTTAACGAGCTCCCGGATCTCCGAATAACCCGTGGCATATTCCTGATAGAGGGCGCGAATCATCCGGTCGCCGGGTCCAGTCACCTTAATGCGTCCGCTCTCCCAGTTGCGCACTGTGGTTTCACCGACCTGCAGGCATTTGGCCAAGGTCGCCTGTGACATATCGAGTTCTTTCCTGAAAAAGCGTACTTCCGCGCCGGTCAATTGCTTCTTGTTGCGCACAAGATGCAAACCGATGGCACGGTGTAGGCCCTCGACATCCTGAATGGAAACCGCACGGCCGTAAAGGGTTTCCTTCACGTGGAAACCATTGCGAAGATAGATGTTCCGAAGCCCGCAGCTCGTGTAGTGATAGAGTCCGCTCTTCATAAATAGTACGCCGTGATGATGATTGCATAGTTCCCGTGATCGTCCTGATCCAGCGCCGCCGCCACATGCAACACGTCGCCTGCCGAAAGGGCTTCCACTGCGATTTCCCAGTTGCCCTTGATGCCGCGTGCCGGCCCTTCCTTGATTTGGCCATTGACCAGGCAACGCATCACTTGCACGCCGGGTAATCCGGCGTTTCCGCATCTGTTTCTCTGCATGCGGTGAGAAAAAGACCCGTGCCGAATCCTTGGCAACGGCGCGTAAGATCTCGCGCGCCTTGGCGGCACTGAGGCTTAAGGGAAAAACGTTGGTTGGTGTAGGCAGGCCTGAGCACCCAATTCGCTGTACCGTCAATTATTGACGGTCAAGGAACTCGTGTCAAGCCTCAGCCTCGGCCAACGAACCCGACGTATTTGAATTCAGCGACGGCTACTTGGGTCCTCAAGGGCCGCATGTTAGAATATAGATATCTTTTTGATATCTGTGAGATCAGATCATGACTGCCAAATCCACCGCTCGGACCAAGACCCCACCCCGCACGTCGGGTGCCGGCAAATTGCTGTTCCGCTACCGTGGCGAGGATACGCTTGCCGGCGTGTCGCGCAAGACCGCACTGCGGCTGGCGAAATCCCTCGGGCTCACCGAAACTCAAGCGATCCACTTGGCGCTTGCGCGACTCGCCCAAGAGACTTTGCCGCGCTATGAACCCGACGAGGGCCCTCTGAGCGCCGCGCAGTTGAAGGCGATCAAGCGTCTTGAACCGCAAGGTCGCCTGGAAGTGCACGAAAGTCTCTTCAGTACATGAGTTCACGGCCGCGTCCGTTTCCGCCACCGAAGCCTGGCGACATTGTCTGGTGTCGATTTCCGCAAGACAAAATTCCACGGCCCGGGCCCAAGTCTAGGCCCGCGCTGGTCATCCAGGTCGGCGCCATCGCCGATGAAGCCGCGGTTACCGTCGTTTACGGAACGAGTCAGAAGGTCGACCGGCTTTTCCCAGGTGAGTTTGCCATCACGCCCGCGGACGGTGCGGCCTATACCGTATCCGGGCTGAGCTATCCGACCAAATTCAACTTCCGCCAGCGAATTGAACTGCCCTACAACGATCGCTGGTTCGCAGTACCGCCCGGCATGCCATTTGGACAGCATCCGAAGCTTGGCATCTTGCACCCGTCGCTGATGCGGCGGTCCGAGGCAGCGTATCGGGCGGCGATGACATCCAAGTGAGAGAAACGCTCAGCGAAGAAGCTGGCATAGCAAAACGTCGGTCGGTATTTCGAGCAAACTGGGTTTGTATTCGTGGCGTAAATTTGGCGTAAATGCACAGTCGATCCGAGTCAACGTGAGTATTTCAGAGTCAACGTAAGTCGTTGACAAAACAGCGCGCCTTCCGTAAGTCACTGATCCTGAACGAACCCAGAACCCACTCCTAAGCGGCAGGTCGCACGTTCGATTCGTGTTCGGGCACCATCTATTCAAGGACCTAGGGGGCGCTGTACTCCCTCCGGTTGCACAATGATTGGAGCTCTTCGAGCTTGCCCATCGTTACGCAACGTGCCGCTGCACGCGTTTGTCGACCTCAGCGCCAATGGCACGTTGCGCAACGCGCAGGTCGTATTCCGCTTGCAAGCCCATCCAGGTCTGTGGCGAAACGCCGAAGTACTTGCCAAGACGTAGCGCCGTGTCGGCTGTAATGGCGCGCTTGCCATTGACGATGGCGCTGATACGACCCGGGGGAACGACAATATCACGCGCAAGCCGGTTGATACTCACACCCATCGGTTTCATGAAATCTTCCAGTAGTATTTCGCCCGGGTGAATCAGTTCAAGGCGTTTGTGCTTCGCGGCCATATATCACCTCAGTGATAGTCCACAATTTCAACATCAAAGGCATCACCGTCCTTCCAGCGAAAACAGATTCGCCATTGGTCGTTGATGCGGATACTGTGCTGCCCTTTGCGGTCGCCCCGACTTCCCCCGTCCTGAGTAGCACCTGCATCGAGAGTCCGGTCATTACTGTACCTGACTTTTCTGCCAACTGCTTTGCGTAGACAGCAGGTGTCAGGCCACCCAAGCCCCGCTTCGGTCGCTCCACGTTGTACGCCCGGCGGCCAGACCTCGGCCGGCGTCGGACTCGCGCAGAAAGCCAATGATTTGTTCTTCTGAAAACCGCTTCTTCATCTCCAATATCCTTCAGGTTTGGGAAATGGACTCTAAATCGCGGTGCTACTAAAATGTGGGGGACGTCGCTGCCGCCGATACGCTCTTTGTACAATTCCATCTTGCGGCCATATTGTCGGTTCTGCACAATCTGTTTGATCGCGTAAATCGTCTGATCTGGATCGAAACCGAAAGCTCATAAGGACCATGAACCAATAATAAAAACAAAAATCCGGCTGTATCGATTGTTTCTGATCTTACTGGTTCTGTCTGCATCGTTGCTTGCCGCCTGCAAAAGGGATACAAACTCTACTGTGCGCTCCACTCAGTCGATGGGTGGGTCCGTCAAGGAAATCGCCGTTAGTCACGGCCTGGACGTTACGACGATGGCGGGCAGGGTGACGGTCACCGGCCACGCCGATGGCAGCGGCACGGCGGCGACGTTCCTGAATCCGCAAGACGTCACCACCGATGGCTCGAACCTCTACATTACTGACTCTTGGAACGACACGATTCGCAGACTAGCGATCGCAATCGAGGCTGTGACGACTATCGCGGGCCAGGGAGTTCCCGGTTACGCCGACGGCCCCGGCGCGACCGCAATGTTCAGGAAAACCGCCGGCATCACCACCGACGGCACAAACCTCTACGTCACCGATGCGGGCAACGGTACCATCCGCCAGATTCACTAGCGTCGGCAGCCAAATGCGGTTAGGTCAGATCGCTTGCGGTTATTTGTACGATCGCCGCTATTCTCGGTATTTTCGATTAAAAGATTGCTGCGTTCTGCAAAGCACAATTCCTTAATTCCGCAGTTACCGGGCAATGACCGCTGCCCACCTCTTGCTGCAACACTTCGCGTGCCACAGCGAGTCGTGTACGACAAACACGCCCATAACCGCATCCAGACCAGGCTGCAGCGTTGTGCAGGCATTCATCGGAGCTCCTGCTTTCTCTCACCCTGCGCAACAGGACAGTTGCGTCACATCCTTGCTGAAGGTCTGCGCCGCAAGCTTCAGTCCTTCAACCATTGTCAGATACGGGAACAGCTGGTCGGCAAGCTCCTGCACAGTCATTCCGCAGCGGATCGCCAGCGCCGCCGACTGAATTAGCTCGCCCGCCTCTGCTGCCACCGCCTGCACACCGATCAGCCGGCCCGAACCAGCTTCGGCGACCAGCTTGATGAAGCCGCGCGTGTCGAAATTAGCTAGCGCCCTCGGTACGTTGTCGAGTGTGAGCGTGCGGCTATCGGTCTCCATGCCCGCGAGACGCGCCTCAGCTTCGTGGTAGCCCACCGTCGCCACTTGCGGATCGGTGAACACAACCGCTGGCATCGCTGTCAGGTCCAGCGCAGCAGTACCGCCGGTCATATTGATCGCGGCCCTGGTGCCGGCTGCCGCTGCCACATAGACGAATTGCGGCTGATCTGTGCAATCGCCGGCCGCATAAATATTTGGCACGCTGGCACGCATCGCATGGTCAATCACTATGGCCCCTTGCGCGTTGACTGTGACCCCTGCAGCCTCGAGTCTCAGGCCGGGCGTGTTCGGCGCGCGACCGGTGGCGATCAGCAACTTATCGGCATGCAACTCGCCGCGCTTGGTCGTCAGCAAGAATTCGCCGTCCGCATAGGCGACATTACTTGCCTGAGTGTGTTCCAGCACCTCGATGCCTTCGGCGCGGAAGGCGTTGGTCACTGCCTCGCCGATGGCGGGATCTTCCCGGAAGAACAACGTGCTGCGCGCGAGGATCGTGACCCGGCTGCCCAGCCTGGCGAAGGCTTGCGCCAGCTCGACCGCGACCACCGATGAACCGATGACGGCCAGCCGCTTTGGAAGCGTATCGCTCGCCAATGCCTCGGTGGAAGTCCAGTAAGGCGTATCCTTCAAGCCGCGGATCAGCGCGATCGCGGGGCTGCTGCCGACGGCAATCAGGCAGCGGTCGAAGCGCACCTCGCGCGTGCCACCGTCAGCAGTCGCTACGCTAAGCGTGTGCGCATCCTCGAACCGGGCTTCGCCGCGCAGCAAGGTAATAGCCGGGGTCTTCTCCAGGATTCCTTCATACTTGGCATGGCGCAGTTCCTCGACCCGACTCTCCTGCTGCGCCAGCAGCCGCTCGCGCAGGACGGACGGTGGTACGGGTGGAAGGCCGGCATCGAACGGGCTTGCGCGGCGCAGCTGAGCAATTTGCGCGGCGCGTATCATGATTTTCGAGGGCACGCAGCCGACATTGACACAAGTGCCACCGATGACGCCGCGCTCGATCATCGTCACGCGCGCTCCACGCTCCACGGCCTTCAATGCGGCCGCCATCGCTGCACCACCGCTGCCGACCACGACCACGTGCAGCGGCTGCTCGCCGCCGCGCTCCGCTTCGCTGCCCGGCGAGTCAGGCGCCTTGTCCGGCAGGCCGCTGGCGGAAATGGCCCGCGTACCGGTTACCCATGCACGGTAGCCGAGTGCACTCACAGCTGCCACCAGCGGGTCTGGCCCCACTCCCGTGTCCGTCTCAACTTCGGCCCGTTTGCGCGGATAGGATACTGAGGCCGAGCGTACGCCTGGCACGCGTTTCAGCGCCCGCTGGACGTGCTCGGCACAATCCGCGCAGGTCATACCATCAATGTGAAGGGTGAGTGCATCGGCCATATTTGTCTGTCACCGCTTGACGCTGGACGGATAGCCCGCATCCTTGGTTGCATCGGTGAGTGCCTGCGCATTGGTCTTGCTGTCGTCGTAGGTAACGGTGACAAGCTTTTGCGCCTCGTCGATGCCGACGGTTTCCACGCCAGGCACCCGCTTGAGCGCAGTGCGCACGGTAATCGGACAGGCCCCACAGGTCATGCCTGGAATGGACAGTGTGACGGTCTTGGTTGCGGCCCAGGCAGGCGCACAGACAGCCGTAAACAGGGCGAGCATGACAACGATTTTTTTCACGGTAATCTCCTTATCAGTAGAACAGCGGCAGGACGTAGGGAAAAACCAGGGCGACGAAGACGAGTGCCACCACAATCCAGAAGATCAGCTTGTAGGTGGTCCGCACCTGCGGCACAGCGCAGGCATCAGCCGCACGGCAGGCATAGACGGGCTGATAGATGCGCCGCCAGGCGAAGAACAGCGCGATAAGCGCCGCGCCAATAAAGAAGGGTCGATATGGCTCCAGAACAGTCAAGTCACCGATCCACGCGCCCGAAACACCCAGCGTCACCAACACGAGAGGGCCTAGACAGCAGGTCGACGCGAGGATGGCGGCGAGTCCACCGGCGGCCAACGCGCCGCGACCAGTCTTAGGGGCAAGCATGACGTTCTCCTACCAAAGATTCGGTTAATGCGATAACGTTACTTCCGTAGTTGACTACGGAGTCAAGCATGATGGAGAACACTCAAGAGAACCTGACTATCGGCAAATTCGCCAAGGCTGCCGGGGTGAATGTAGAAACAATCCGCTTTTATCAGCTAAAGGGTCTGTTGCCCCAGCCGGAGCGCACCCACGGGGGTATCCGGCGCTATGGGCCGGCAGATGTGGCGCGAGTTAAGTTCGTGAAATCAGCTCAGAAGCTTGGGTTCAGTCTGGGTGAAATCGGCCAACTGCTGAAGCTGGACGATGGTACCCATTGCAGCGAGGCGGCGGAGTTGGCCGCCAGGCGCTTGGCCGACGTGCGTGCGCGCCTGGCAGATCTCAAGCGAATGGAGACAGCCTTGTCCAAGCTGGTGAGCGAGTGCAACGTGCGCCGGGGCAATGTTTCGTGCCCTTTGATCGCAGCATTGCAAGGCGAGTGAAGTCGGATCCGCAGACTGATTGGCGTGTTGAGTCAACCTCCGGGCCGCGCGCTGCTCATTTCACGCCGAGTCTCGATCTGCTGGAGCAACTCGGCCCGGTAGCCATGAAATATGCAATGCGTTCCTCACTGCTGGTATCTCCCTGACGCCGCAGTTTAGCCAGCACGCCTGTCTTTCACGTCGACATGCCAGTACCGCACAGAGACTTAACAACTTTGAACCACTCGACATCGCGCCCGGAGTAATGTCGCCAGCACCCAACCAGCCGTTGGACATGCGTTAAGAGCCAGACCTTTTCGTAATTACGCTGCGTGTGGCCGCTAACACCGGTCTCTCGTCTATCATCTCGCATGCTCATGCGCTTTTTCATGGTCAAATCATAAGTCTTTAGAGCGCGCTCGACGCCAGGTGCGCAACAGCTGGTTCGCTGCAGCGGCATTATGTGTCACTGCAATGCGGCACGCGGACTGCCCGTTGCGCCTGACCCAATAATTATTCAGGTTCAGCAAGAATCGGATTGAGGCATGCCCATTCGGGTCGCGATAATTGACAGACAACGCGATTCACATGAGAGGGATAATCCATGCACAAAACCGTCGAAGCCGCGATACTGTATCTTGGCACTCCCGTGGTGACGATAACCACCCTCTTCCTCCCGTCGCCTGAGTCCCGCCGCAAGTCACAATCGGCCTTGCTGTTCCGTCTATACATTGGCATGTGATCTACTTCTGGTATCCCGAGGCATTTAGCCAATATGATCGATCTTACCGTTCGCGCTTTGAGCTACGACCGCGACCATGCGCGCAGTCTGCGCGCGCTGGCGTACCGCATGCTCGGCTCGCGCGCCGAAGCCGAGGACATTGTCCAAGAGGCCTGGTTACGCTGGGCCAAAGTGGACGAACATACCATCCAGCACGCCGGCGCCTATCTCTCGCGACTGGTGACCAACCTGTGTTTGGACAAACTGCGATCGGCTGCCGCGAAACGCGAGCAGTATGTCGGGGTCTGGCTGCCGGAACCGCTGCTAGACGAAGAGGCTGACTGGTCACCCGGACCGGAAGTCCAGGCCGAGTTCGCGCAGGACGTATCCATGGCCTTCCTGCTTGCTTTGGAACGGCTGTCGCCGCTCGAGCGCGCGGCCTTCCTGCTGCATGAAGTGTTTGACCTGGAGTTCGACGAAATCGGACGGCGCCTGGAGCGAAACCCGGCCGCCTGCCGCAAACTGGCCAGCCGCGCGCGCGACCGCGTGAAGGTCGACTACGCGCGCCGCGAAGTTGAGAAGGAAGAACACCTGCGTCTCTTCCGTGCCTTCAGCGAGGCACTGCGAACTCTCGACATAGATTCCTTGGCCAACGTGCTGACCGAAGATACGGTTATGCTGACTGACGGCGGCGGCAAGGTCAGTGCGGTGCCGTATCCGCTATTTGGTGGCGCACTGATTGCAAGGGTCCTCATCGGCTTCGCGCGCCTGCCGGCCAGTCGAGCTTGGCGTCTGGAGCAGGCACGGATTAACGGCCAGCCGGGCTGTCTCGTTTTCAACGATGCCGCTGGACAGTTGGTACAGACCGTCACACTGGCACCCTCTGCTACCGAGCCGGGTCGAATAGGAGCTCTCTACATTCAACGCAATCCGGACAAGTTGCGCGGTGTGCTGACCACGCTGGAACGCAGCGGTGTCGGCGGTTGAAGAAAATCCAGGCAATCCTGGCGATGTCGAGCGAACCGGTATTCAGCGGCGATGTCACCAGGCGCGAAGCCGGATCGTCTTAAAGGATGTGATCGCAGGCAAAGCATCAACCCGACCTCTTTATCATCCAAAGGAAAGGAACAATCATGAACCATCCAAACGCCCAGCCCCGTCTGAACTTCGTCGAGCAGTCGCCGGAGTTGGTCAAAAAGCTCCGGGAATTGAGTATGGCCGTCGCCAACAGCGGTCACATTGATCTGGGGCTAGCGCACCTCGTGGATATCCGCGCTTCGCAAATGAACGGATGTGTCTTCTGCCTGGACATGCATGTCAAAGAAGCCAAGCTGCACGGTGAGCGTGAGCTCCGTCTGTATCATGTGGCGACGTGGCGTGAGTCACCGCTGTTCACCCCGAAGGAACGCGCCGCGCTGGCTTTCACCGAAGCATTGACCCATATCGCACCAACTGGGATCTCGGACGATCTTTACATTGAGCTGCGCGAACACTTTAGCGAGAAGGAACTCTCGACGCTGGCCTTTCGGGTGATGACTATCAACGCCTGGAACCGTGTCAACGTGGCCTTCCGCACCCCGCCCGGCGTACTTGATAAGCTCCTCGGCCTGGACAAAGCCGGGCTTACCTAGAGTTATCGGCTTAAGTCAACGCGCTGCGCTTTGATGGCTGTTCCGCCCAGCCCTGGTTCGGTTACGGGCGGACTTTGCTAAAATTTGCCAGGAGCTTCGTTCAACCGTCGGACTTGCATACCCACAATTCACTGCAATCGAGCCCACGAATGCACTGCCCGCGCAATTTCTGGCTATTTATTGCTGCGTTGTATCTCGCGCTTTGCGGCGCCGGCGCCAGCGCCGACCGATCGAAGGACCGGCCGCCACCGGACTGGCCATGGCGTGGCGTATTCATGGCAGGCGCTAACCTGCCGTGGAATGGCAAACCCCGCCAGGGCTACGGCACGGCCACGACCACCAGTCCTGCGGACATCGACCACTTCGCCCAGCTCGGCGTTAACGCGATCGCCATCGGGCTGACGCCCCGGCAGGACATCAACGTAAGCCACATCCTGGCTATTCAGCATCCCGGCCGCATCGCAATTACCGAGAAAGAGGAGTTGCGGGCGGAGCTCGCTCATGCTGATTCCCTCCTCGATGAGTGCAAGAAAGACGGAGTGGTTGGCATCATCACGCTGAGCCAATTTCCATTTGATCCCACACTTGGCATTACGCAATCGTCCCCGAGTTTCTGGCACGACCCGGCGCAGCTCGCCGAGACCCTGCGGCGCATAGGGCAGATTGCCCGCCACTTTGCAGCCCGTGGCAACGAACTTGGCGCCTATGACTTCCTGACAGAACCGCTGGAGACGTTTCCATCCGGGCGACCCCGAACGCCGGCCGAGTGGATTTCGTTCCGCGCGGCGATCATCAAGACAATTCGCAAGTACGATCAACGCCACTATATAGTGATTTCCGGCGGCTTCGGCGGCGAGCCCAGCGCATACCGCACGCTCACGCCGGTCGAGAACCACAGGATCATCTATTCCTTTCATATGTACGACCCACACGCATTCACGCATCAAGCGATCTACAGTGGAAGCGTCGGTCTATCCTATCCTCAGGCGGATGACCCGGTGCTTAACAAGCATGGACTGGAAAGGCTGATTGAGCCAGTGGTCGAGTTTCAGCGGCGCTACGACACCTATATTTACGTCGGGGAATTCAGTGCCGTCCGTTGGGCACCGGGCGCCGTTCGGTACTTGTCTGACCTGATCGACATCTTTGACCGCAACCACTTCGGCTGGGTTTACTTTGCGCCGGGTGGGTGGAATGGATGGGATCCATCTTTTGATACGACCTATTATCCCAATGCGCTCGGCGTAAATGATTTCACCCACTACATCGGAGCAAACACGCCCCGTTGGCATTTGCTGGAGCGTGCCTGGCGCAAGAACCTGTCGCACGCGGCACATGGCGCCTGCAAGACATGCGTGGGCGCGTGGTCCCGCATGCCAGACGCCCAAGGATACTGAGAATGTCCAGTGCGGCTGGTGCAAGGTTTTGCGGCAAAAACGTGGCACAATGCGCAGCATTGGAATGCTCTGTGCGCAGATGACCGGGCGTACGGCATTCGACAACCGGCAGTGAAAGAGATCTAGTCTTGCTTGAATTCGCCAATTTAACCTGCGCCCGCGGGGACCGACCCCTGTTTCAGGAGCTGTCATTTGCCCTGGCGCCAGGAGAAATGGTTCATGTCCAGGGTGCAAACGGCAGCGGCAAGACCACGCTGCTGCGCACTGCCTGCGGCCTTTCCCAGCCGGCAGCGGGGGAAGTACGCTGGGATGGAATATCCATCCACAAGCTGTCCGACGAATATCGGGAAAAACTCTGTTACGTGGGCCATACCAATGGCATCCAGGGTGATCTCAGCGCCGTGGAAAATCTGCGCTTCGGTACCTGTGTCGGCGGCGCCGGCTCCCACGCCGAAATTTCCACGGCACTGGAACAAGTGGGCTTAACGCGCGTCGCCAGATTGCCCGCGAAACTGCTGTCCCAGGGCCAGAAGCGGCGTCTGGCGCTTGCCCGCCTGTTCGTGCTGGCACGACCGCTGTGGGTGCTGGATGAACCATTCACGGCACTGGACGTGCGCTTCTGCGGCGTCATGAACGAGCGCCTGGCGGCACACCTCGCGCAGGGCGGCCTTGTTCTCATCACTTCGCACCAGGAATTGCCGCTCACTGCGGGCGGCCGCAGAATCAGTCTCGATCACTAATGTCGCAAAATCTCTTGTCCACTGCCCGCTGCGTTTTCCAGCGCGACCTGATTCTGGCCGCGCGCAAGCCTGCTGACGTGGCCACGCCGCTGGTATTTTTCGCCATCGTGACCAGCCTGTTTCCTCTCGGCGTAGGACCCGAACCGGCAGTTTTGCGCATTCTCGCGCCAGGGGTGCTTTGGGTGGCCGCACTGCTTTCCACCATGTTATCGCTGGGCCGACTGTTTGCCAGCGACCACGCCGACGGCACGCTCGAGCAGCTCACACTGAGCCCGCATCCGCTTACCATCCTGGTTTTTGCCAAAATCGCTGCCCATTGGGTCACAAGCGGCCTGCTACTGGTGGTTTTGAGCCCAATCAGATGCATCTGCCGACCCAGGCCATGGGAACCTTGATTATCACTTTGTTGCTCGCAACGCCCGTTCTGAGCTTGCTGGGCAGCGTGGGTGCCGCGCTGACCTTGGGCGTGCGCGGCGGCGGCGTTCTGGTGTCGCTGCTGGTCCTGCCGTTGTATACTCCAATTTTGATTTTTGGGGCCGGCGCCGTTACGGCCAGTGCCACAGGTCTTGATACCGAAGCCTATCTCTCCCTGCTAGGAGCCTTCCTCGTGTTGGCGCTTGGATTTGCCCCCTGGGCCACGGCCGCGGCACTGCGCATCTCCTTGGATTGAGCTGGCTGTAACGGACGGTAACGCATGTACAAGTACGCTTCGCCAAAGAATTTTTACGCATTGGCCGGACGCCTCATCCCGTGGCTGGGAGCCGTAACGCTGCTTTTATTTATCCTCGGGTTATACCTCGGACTTTTCGTCGCCCCGCCCGATTATCAGCAGGGCGATAGCTACCGAATTATGTTCATTCATGTGCCCGCCGCCTGGATGTCCATGTTTGTCTACATGATCATGGCCGGAGCCGGACTCGTCGGACTGGTGTGGAACATCAAGCTGGCTGACGTTCTGGCTTCGACAAGCGCGCCGATTGGGGCGTCTTTCACCCTCATCGCGTTGGTGACAGGGTCGCTGTGGGGCAAGCCGATGTGGGGCACATACTGGGTCTGGGACGCGCGCCTGACCTCGGAACTGATCCTTTTCTTCCTTTATATTGGCTTCATAGCGCTGCAGGCGGCTATCGACGAGCCGCGGCGCAGCGCCCGCGCCGGCGCCCTGCTTGCCCTGGTGGGGGTTGTCAACATTCCGATCATTCATTATTCCGTGAACTGGTGGAACACTTTGCATCAACCGGCGTCTATAAGCTCGTTGAACAAAATAGGCAATCCGACCATCTATCCGACCATGCTT
>JAKBDW010000564.1:0-4139 GCA_021834245.1 Pseudomonadota bacterium | reverse complement strand
TCGCAGTTACCAGCGTTGTTGAGATTTCCGCAGTCGATATGTACAAAAGATGCAGAACATGGGACAGAGTTTTACATCGCAGATCAATCCGATTACCGTATCCGACGATTTACTTTTCCAGCTACGAAAAGAGCGCATGTTCTGCTGGATCTGGGCCGATTGGGAGGAAATGTCGAGGTAATCAACGACCACACCGTACGCGGGGAGATGCCGCGAGCAGGGGGCGGACATATTGGTGCTGATCCTGACGATGCGTGTTTTGTCGCAGAGTTCTCGCGGCCATTTGTGTCCTTCGGCACGTTCCGCGAGATTCCTCCTGTAAAGGAAGATTTACGCAAGCCCATGATCGGAGAGATCGATGTTAAGGCCGGAGCGCAAAGCATCTCCGGGCATTATGCTGGCGCATATTTGCAGTTTACGACAACTGCGGGTGAAAAAGTTCTGGTTAGAATCGCTTCTGGAAGAAGCTATGCAGTGGCGGAGCAACGTCTTCATTCAGAAGATCCAGATTGGAACTTTGAGCGTATTAAAGCCCAAGCCGAAGAGGCATGGGCTCAGAAATTGAACCTGATCGAGGTCGAAGGTGGAACTGAAAAAGAGAAGATGCTATTTTACTCATGCTTCTATCTCGCATTTTCAAGTCCGCAACTAATTGCAAGAAGAGGTGAGCAGTTCACCGGTCCTGACGGAGTTGTCGAAACAGCTAAATATGACCGTTACGGCGCCGTACCGCTATGGGATACCGGCCGCAACCAAGTAGTGCTGCTCACGCTCCTGGAACCTCAGGTGAAGCTCGATATTTTACGTTCGGAACTTGATACAGCGCGAGAGACCGGCCACATGGAAACGTCCTTTCATGGCGATCACGCTGTTCTTATGTATCTGGGAGATTGGCAGCGCGGCCTTAGTTTTGACTGGGAGACAACTTACCAGTATCTTCGCAAGAATGCAATGGATGTGAATGGCCCACGACCGTACCTTGGCGAATACCTGAGAAATGGATGGATCTCGGATGTTATCCCAGCAAGCAACCCACTCTACGCTGACGGGAAGTCGGGGGTAGCGAATACGCTCGAATATAGCTGGGATGATGCCGCATTGGCGATCTTTGCCAAGAAACTAGGCAAAACCGACGATTACCGCATGTTCCTGAAGAGGGCGTACAACTATCAGAATCTTTTTGACCGTTCGACTGGATTTATGCGCGGAAAAACTGCCGATGGAGAGTGGGTTTCTCCGTTCGATCCCAGTGAACCGCATTATAACTTCATGTGGAAGGAAGCCTCAGGGTGGTCCACCATGTGGCTTGTGCCGCAGGATATTCAGGGTTTGATTAAGCTACTGGGCGGACGCGAGCAGTTCGCGGCAAAGTTGGATGAGTTTTTCGAGACACCGTATCACCCGAAGGGAATTTGCGAGGACTGCACTGGAGTTGTTGGACAGTATGTGCAGGGCAACCAGCCGGATCAGCAGGTGGCCTATTACTACGATTGGGCCGGACAGCCGTGGAAGACTCAAGCGTTGGTGCGAAGGATTCTTAAATCGATGTATGGCAGCGACCGAACAGGGTATGGGTTTCCAGGAATGGATGATCAGGGTTCAATGTCATCATGGTATGTGCTGAGTGCGATGGGCTTTTACACGGTAGATCCTTCAAGCCCGAATTACATCCTGGGAAGTCCAATCTTCAATCAGATCACAATTCACATGGGGAACGGCAGAGCCTTTGTAGTCAAGGCTCTTAATAATTCGGAAAGAAATATCTATATTCAGTCCGCGCATCTCAACGGAAAGCCATGGAATAAGCCATGGTTTAGCCACGCTGACATCGCAAATGGAGGAACACTCGTGCTCGATATGGGACCAATACCCAATAAGCAATGGGGCAGTGCGCCAGACGCAGCTCCACCATCGATGTTACCGCCTCATTGAAGTTGGAAGATAATGCATACCCTCCCACTTAACCTGCTCAACTGGGGATGGCGTGGTTCAGTTTCCGTGGACTCCAGCGCGGGCAGGGGCGAAGGAGAGTGTGACATGCATAGAGCCGGTGGTGCATAAACCGGCGCTGGTTGCTACCGATCAATCCGTTCTTCTGAAGGTGTGCGAGGCCAGCGATATTGTTAGAGCGAATATTGGCAATGGCGAAGCGAGGAGGAAACATGGACAGAAGAGATTTTCTCAAAATGGGCAGTGTATGCCTTGCGGATACGGTTTTGACATCTGCGGTGGCAGCCACTATTCTGCCGGTCAAAAGACAAATGCAACTGGGACGTCTTGTATTGCCCATGAATAGCGAATGGCGTTTTACAAAGAACGTCACGGATCAAGGAACTGCAGAGACATTTTCCGAGGCGGGTATGGAAGAGATTACCTTGCCGCACTCGAATGCGCGGTATTCATGGCATAACTTTGACCAGGAGAGTTACCAGTTTACATCTCTGTACCGGTGGCACTTCCAACTGTCAGGTGCGGATCCTGGCTCTCGCGTGTTTCTCGACTTCGAAGCGGCGATGACGTCATCGCGCGTATGGGTAAATAGTAAGTACATTGGCACCTACAAGGGCGGTTTTACTCCGTTTTCTTTTGAAGTGACAGACATGGTCCGTATGAACGGTGACAACCTAGTTGCGGTAGAAGTCGATAGTCACGAGCAACCTGAAATTCCACCCTTTGGCTATCAGGTCGATTATCTGACCTTTGGAGGAATCTATCGCGAGGCGTGGTTGCGTATCGTACAGGCGACGTATATAGAAAATATCTTTGCCAGGCCTGTCGATGTACTTTCCATGCAGCCGAACCTCGATGTCGATGTGTTGATTGACTCTGCAGCGGCGGAACAAGTGTCTATAAGTATTGAGGTGTCTATACGGGACGAGAATCGCGTCGTCGCGATTACACATCGGGAAATCGAGGCCAGAGCGGGAAAGTCAAAATGGGCTGTTTCATTGAGCGGTCTTGATGGTATTCGCCTCTGGACACTAGAAGATCCGAAGCTTTATGAGGTGCATGTTCGGTTGGCGCAAGGCAACAGGACTCTGGATATAGATACGCGCCGTGTAGGATTCAGATCGGCCGTGTTCACCGAGCATGGATTTGAATTCAATGGTAAGCCGCTCAAGCTGCGCGGTCTAAATCGTCATCAGACATTTCCTTATGTTGGCAGCGCGATGCCGCGGCGCGTTCAGCGACGCGATGCGCAGATTCTCAAACGCGAGCTGAAATGCAACATTGTGCGCACGTCGCACTATCCTCCCTCCCGTCATTTCCTGGATGCTTGCGATGAGTTGGGGCTGCTTGTGATGGAGGAGATTCCAGGCTGGCAGCATGTAGGTGACCATGCCTGGCAGGATCTGGCCGTGGACAATGTTCGCTGTATGATCGAGCGCGACTGGAATCGGCCATCGGTGATATTGTGGAGCATTCGCATCAATGAGTCGCGCGATTTTCACGATTTTTATACGCGCACGAATACATTAGCGCGCAGCCTCGATCCGACCCGGCAGACATGCGGCGTACGCTATTTCCAAGAATCGGAGTTTTTGGAAGATGTATTCTGCATGAACGACTTTGGTATACCGCTCAAGCCGCCCAACCACGCACGTTATTTGAATACTGAATTTGTCGGTGGAGAATGGCCCGTGCGCCCGTGGGATAACAACGATACCCATAAGGAGCAGATCGTCCGTTATGCCAGGATCTACGATCAACTGGAAACGGATGTGCGGTACTCCGGAGGTCTTGGTTGGTGCGCATTTGACTATCCCACACACAATTACTTTGGCTCGGGCGATCATATGTGCTATCACGGGGTCATGGATATCTTTCGTGAAGCCAAGCCTGCAGCCGGGTTTTATAAGTCGCAGTGCGATCCGAGTGAAGAAGTCGTGCTTGAAGCAGGGTTTCATTGGGCGATCAATGACGGCGCAGGAGGATTTCAGCGGGCGCCTATTTGTTCCAATTGCGACACAATCAAATGCTCAATTGGCCGTGATGGAAAATGGCGCGAAATTATCGCACTGAAGCCGGACCGTAAGCAGTTCCCACACATGGCGCATCCGCCGTTCTTTCTTAATCTGCCCAGCGGGAACGACGATTGGGGAGATCTGCGGTTAGATGGTTATATTGATGGAGTCATG
>JAKBDW010000580.1:0-4142 GCA_021834245.1 Pseudomonadota bacterium | reverse complement strand
ATACGTTCGGCAGGCTGTCCAAAGCGAGCTAGGGCTGTCTTCTCGCCAAAGCTGGCGGACGGGATGAAGGTTATGGTTCCAATTGGCGCCTGGTCAGCCGCGGGAACGTCGTCGGCACGCAAGGTGAACTCCAGAGTCTTGCTGTCAAGATGATCGATTTTGACCGCGCGGCGTTTGAACCGCTCCACCGTTGCCGTATCCACTTCCGCTCCCAGAACAACCTTTCCGGTGATGCCGCCCGCATTAGCCTCGTCGTAAAACGCCTCGAGCGCTCCAGGCTCTGCGCCGGTAGCCACAATTGCCAGCTCCATTCCCTTGCCGAAGCGCTCGCGCGCCTCGCGGATAGTGCTCTTGCCGAGTACCAGATCAAATACTTTTGACCCTCCACCGGGTAACGTTTCAATCTGCCACGGCATTCCCTGCGGTTTCGGCGGTAACTTTTGCCACATGCGCTGCAAGAACGGCACTGCCACGGCCACGCCAACGATCAGTAAAAGGGTGACAATAAGATTGCGGGTCTTCATTGGAATCGTGCTGCTGAGAGTTCGAGATGGATTGTCAAGGGATCGCGCCTTGGCGCCCGGGCGGCGGCCGAATCGATATCATTATCGGCCATGGTTGCGAACCGGAACAAGTATTCTTTTCCTGTGCCCCGCTTCGAGCGGACAACCTTCTCGCACCAGGCGGAGCAATTGTAGCGCCGGTCAGATTGAATTGCTGATATTTTATTGCCGGACACGCCGTTGGACCGGTCGAGGGTCAATCAGTGCCGAATCATCTATAATCATCATGCGCTCCAGCGACTTCGGGGTGCGTAACCCTAAGGGCGCTTCCGCACGGCCCGGGTCGCGATGTTTGGTGAAATGTCTTCAAAACGATTTAATACTGGGACGATATGCGAAGGCTCAATCGCGCGTTCTATGCAAGAGACACTCGCGTCGTTGCCAGGGAACTGCTCGGGAAATATCTTGTCCACGTAGTTCGTGGCATCGAGCGGGTCGGCCGCATCGTCGAGGTGGAGGCATACCTGGGCCCACAGGATCTTGCAGCGCATTCTGCCAGAGGCTTGACGGAACGCACGAGTGTCATGTTCGGCCCGCCAGGACATGCCTATGTATATATGATTTACGGCATGTATCACTGCATGAATGTCGTGACCGAGCGTGCCGGCCATGCTTCTGCGGTTTTGATACGCGCCCTTGAGCCGGTCAGGAACCTGCGCGAACGTACCGCCGGGCCCGGCCTGCTTTGTCGGGCGATGAAGATTGACCGGCGTGTCAACGCCCATGACATGGTGAGCAATAATCTTTATATTGCCGCCGATGTGAATGCCGAGCCAATCAGGATAGTTAGACGACCCCGGGTGGGTGTTGACTATGCGGGCCGCTGGGCGAAGAGGTTGTTGCGCTTTTATATTCGCGACAATCCATTCGTGTCGCGACCATGAAATTGCCCGTCCTGTCGAGGCGCGCCATTGCGAGTACGATGCGCGCGGCCGGTTTCGGCGATGTTTCCAGTCAAACAAAGCGAAAGGAGTGAGTGTGATGAATCACCGCATGATCAAATCAAGTCGCCTGTCTCGCGCGCTGGCCTGTGCTGGTGTGGTCGCGTTACTGGCCCTGAGCCTGGCACAAGCCATGGCGGACGACAGTCTCAAAGGGGACGCCAAGAAGTTCGGCCATGCCACCGGCTCTGCAATACACAACATCGGCAAAGGCGCAAAACAGGCCGGAAAGGAAATTGCGCACGACGCGAAGAAGGCCGGAAAGGAGATCGGCCAGGCTGCGCGCGAGGGCGGCCATGAATTTCACCGTGCTTTGAAGGGCAAGAAGAAGGACTGAGTACTGCGCCGCTGGCGGTGCATTGGTCGGGATGTGGCCGCCGCAGGTCAATGGCCCTACGCATGAAGCCAGGAGTAGCATAGTATGCAGGCAGACGTCACAATCTTGACGGTCGCCCACGGAATTCAGCTGGCGGTGGCGCCGGTGTTCCTGCTAACCGGTATTGGCGCCTTATTGGGAGTTTTGACCAGCCGTTTGAGCCGAATCATCGATCGTGGCCGATTCCTGGAGGAAAGGCTGGGTGGCGCCAGAAAGGCGCAACGCGCGGAGATTGTCGGCGAGCTTGTGACACTGACAAAGCGCCGCAAGCTAATCAATCTGGCCATTAGTCTGTGCACGATTTGTGCCCTGCTGATCTGTATTGTTATTGTTACTCTTTTTGCGGCTGCGTTTCTCAGCTTCGATGTGAGCCATCCGATTGGCCTTATGTTCATTATCGCCATGTTGGCGCTGATCGGCGGATTGGTCAGCTTTCTGCGCGAAGTGCTTCTTGCCACCTCCAGCGCCCATTTTGTAACTCACTAGAAATTCTTCACCAGCCAGCCTGGCGCTGACCCCCGAAGACTAGTGAGCAAGGCGGCAACCCAAGCTCATCCAGGTGAACCAATTGCGTCGTATCTGATCCCTCCTATAATGGCGCCTTTCGCTTAAGGACCCTCCTGGTATGTGCGGTATCTGCGGTGAATTTCGATTTGACGGTGCCGATCCGGATCTGGGCGCGGTGGCGCACATGATGTCAGCCCTTAGGCGGCGCGGTCCCGATCATGAGGGCGCATATGCCGACGGCCCGGTCGCTTTTGGTCACAGGCGGTTGGCCATCATAGATTTGTCGGAGGGTTCCGATCAGCCGATGGTGGACAGCGAGCTGAAACTCAGTCTGGTATTCAACGGAACTATCTACAATTATCGCGAGCTGCGATCGGAGTTGACGGCGATCGGCTATCATTTTTTCTCCAGTGGCGACACGGAGGTGATACTCAAGGCATACCACGCCTGGGGAGAGCGATGCGTCGAGCGCATGAACGGAATGTTTGCATTTGTTGTCTGGGACGGACACAAGCGTGAATTGTTTCTGGCGCGCGACAGGATGGGAATCAAGCCGCTTTACTATTCGTCCAATGCCCTATGTCTGCGCTTTGCGTCGAGCCCGCAGGCTTTGCTTGCGGCCGGTGGCGTCGACACCGATATTGACCCGGTTGCGTTGCACTTCCAGCTTACCCTGCATGGCGTCGTCCCGGCGCCCTACACCATATTACGGGGTGTCCGTAAGCTTGCCCCGGCGACCACCATGCGAATAACCGCTGATGGCCGACGTTTCGAACGCCAATACTGGCAACTGCGTTCCGAGCGCCCGGTACAGAGCCACACGGAATCCGAGTGGATCGCACTTACGCGATCCGCTCTCATGCGCGCAGTTGAACGCCAGTACGGTGCGGCTGATACGCCGGTTGGTGTGCTGCTTTCCGGCGGTCTCGATTCAAGTCTTTTGGTCGGCTTGCTCGATGCTGCCGGAGTGCACGACATTCCGACCTTTTCCATTGGTTTTGAGGAGTTCGCCGGCGAGCGC
This sequence comes from Pseudomonadota bacterium, assembly GCA_021834245.1. Taxonomy (GTDB): domain Bacteria; phylum Pseudomonadota; class Gammaproteobacteria; order Acidiferrobacterales; family UBA6901; genus JAJXUF01. The sequence goes on along the minus strand of JAKBDW010000580.1, from coordinate 734 downwards.
GCAGATGAGTTCGAGTATTCCGACGCCGTTGCTGGACGCTTTCGCACGCGCCACCATCGCTATTTGCTATCCAACCGCGAGCTGCTGCGGGCGCTGCCGGAAACAGTCGGAGCAATGGCCGAGCCGATGGTGAGTCAGGATGTGGCTGCTTTCTATCTGTTGGCGCAGCGGGTGGTGCAGGAGGTCAAGGTAGTGCTTACCGGGCAGGGCGCGGATGAGGTTTTTGCCGGTTACTACTGGTATTCGCGTATGCAGGCCGAATCGGGAACCGACCTTGAGCGTTTTCGCCGGCATTACTTTGATCGCGGCCACGAAGAGTTTAAGGCAGCCGTTGCGCCTGCTTTCCGCGGTGCGGATCATACCTCCGCTTTTGTCAGCGCGCGCCTTGCGGAGCCGGGAGCTTCTGATTTCCTTGACCGGGTTCTTCGTTTCGACGTAACGACTCTGATCGTGGATGATCCGCTTAAGCGCGTCGATAATCTGACTATGGCCTGGGGACTCGAAGCGCGCGTGCCACTGCTAGACCATGATTTGGTGGAACTTGCCGCTCAGATGCCGGCGGCGCTTAAGCTAAAGCAAGACGGCAAATTCCCTCTCAAGGCTGTTGCGCGTGGCTTGATTCCAGACGTTGTCATCGACCGACCTAAGGGTTATTTCCCAATGCCTGCACTTACCCTCCTGCGCGCGGAATTCCTGGATTTCATGCGCGATATCCTCAATTCCGATGCCTGCCG
>JAKBDW010000349.1:0-4143 GCA_021834245.1 Pseudomonadota bacterium | reverse complement strand
GGCGCCGCCCACCTTCGAAACAGGACGGCAATTGCGTGACTGGCTCATGCAACTCCCTGGTGTAGGGCCCAAGACAGCCTCATGGATCGCCCGCAACTGCAAGGACGCCGACGACGTAGCGATCCTGGATATTCACATCATGCGCATTGGCCAGGTGCTGGGCCTATTCCCTCGCGAACTCACTGTAGAGCGTCACTACTCCCAATTGGAAGCCCTGTTCCTTCAGTTCAGCGAGGCTTTAGATGTTCGAACCTCAGAACTCGATGCAGTGATCTGGTATGAGATGGCCTCGTCACCGAAAGCGGCACGCGCTGTGATCGAACATCTGGAATCCCTGTCGAACAGTTCATGCTGGCGATCGCGGGGGGCCAACCTCCAGCATGAACTGCATCTGATCTGATGCAGCCTGACGGGCACGTGCACTCGCTTCAAGTCAGGCCCTACCCATGACGGCAAGGCCCACTGCCTGCAAGGCAGAAGCGTTCGGCAATTGTGCTGTCAAATATGGTCGGCCAGTGATACCCAGTGGGCAAAATGCGACCCCAATGGCCTCGGCCACTATCGACATATAACCAAGCACTACACCAGCATCACGCCAAACTAGGGTCGCATGATGTTCATATTTTGCAGCGGTCTTGCCGGACTCAGCCACCAACCCAATCAGCAATCCGTTGGCGAGCTCAACCAACGAATCGGCAGCTTTACGACTGGCCGCTACGCTTAGCTCTGAGTCCAGCAGCTCGATGAGCGCATGTTCGAGCGGGTCGTAGCGGAACCACGGGCCAGCTTCCCGTGCAAGCAGCACGTGGATCGGATGCATCGCTCCGGCCGAGGGATGAACCCGCGACTCCTGGTCTGGCCCGAAGGCGCTTGGCCTTGAACTGCGATTGCGGCATGCGAGCCACAAGAACTCGCCCAGAGTCAATTCATCAATAGACGTCTCGAATGTCCGGCGGGTCTGGCGTTGATCCAAAAGCGCCGCAAGCTCAATCTCCAAAGGCTGCGCGCGTGGCACGAGCGGCGTTCTGGCCCCATCCGGCCAGACGTAAGGCTCATAGCGCAATGGCAGCGAACGGGGCACAGGATCAAGCAGCACCGCTGTACTCTGTACCCAGCTCCGCATAGGTGGCAAGGTATTTATTGCACCCTCGGCAGTCGCCACAAGCGATGTGCGCCTTGTGGCAACTGTGCGACCATGCAAGCAGGCTGGCTGGCACGCCCGCCATCCGGATGAGATCGGCAGTGGTGAAGTCAATGGCCGGAGCAATCACCCGCAGAGCACCTTCCTGGAACTCCATCAAGCCATCTATGCGGTTGACGAATTCTGGCATTCCGTCGCGGTGGCTATCACCATCGGATTTAACAGTGCCGATGTAAAGCGCCCGCACCTCCCGAGCGATCGCTCGCATGCTGGCCAACGTGATAAGCAATTGATTGCGATAAGGCCACCAGTCGGAAGCGCTGCCGTGTGCATCGACCGCCTTGTGCACCATGTCACCGGAACCAAGCGAGCTGCAGTCCAACTTGATGATTTCATGTGCAATACCGAGTTCACGGCAGACGTGGGCGGCGGCAAGCATTTCGGCAGATGCGGCCTTCTGGCCGTAGTCGATCGTCACTGCCCATTGAGGGCGTTTCCACCAAGCGATGGCGATCGAGTCCATTCCGCCTGACAGCAGGAGGCCGGTCTTCACAGTTTCACCGCCTCCCACAAAGTGGTGTAAAGCGCCGTGGTGTAGTTATCGCAAAGCGTGCACCCCGAGCCCTCCATCATTTTCAGGCTCTCGCCTTTGTGGCGTTCGCTATAGACGATGACCGGCTTATTCAATGCTCGCGCATAGCCGATCTCATACACCGTACCGGCGTCAAGCCCATCGGTGATAGCTAACATCAGATCACAATCCACGATCGCTTGTAAATCCTGAGCGACGACGTCATCCGCACTGCCTAGACCTACATCATGGTAGGGAGAAAAAACTCGCAATCCCATTTCGTGCAAGTTGTTGCGTGCCTGTTCGACCATCCAGACCTGCGCCAGATCGAAGAACGGCCCGGCGAGGTAAACCCGGCGCCGGATGCCGTCGTCATAGTCTGTCGATAACTTTAAGGGCTGGAAGCTATGGCTGGTGAAGAGTTGAGTACTTGGGAAGCCTTGCGTTTCACAGTAATAACTGGTTGCTCGGGAGGCGATCTCGGCGGCGTCGCGCGGTGATTTTCCTTCATGCATCCATGCGTTCGCAAAGTGCGCGACGAAGCAATCACCCGAACCTACTTTCCACACACGGTTCGTCCGGTAGGCCGACACTCGATCCGTGCCCTGGGCGGTCCAGACAAACGCACCTTCCGGCCCCATCTTGACCACCACGACTTCAGCGCCCTGCTGTTGCGCCAAGGCTGGCGCGGTAACCGATGGTGGTTGATCTGTCATGCCGGCCATCCGACCAGCCTCGAAGTTGTTCAGGACCAACGCTAGGTGATCAGCCGTGGAGCCGTTCGCTCGAAAGGGCTGGCTCGCGTGCGCATTCTGCGGGTCGTAGACCGCCCAGCGGGCGTGAACCACCGCATCTCCTTCGAGCATGCCAAAGCGCACCACTTTATCCTCGTTTACCTCGATTGATGCGAAAGGACGGTTCGGGACGTGGTGAATCTGAGGTGTCGCCAGGTCGTGCAAGTAGGTGAAACCAACCATATCTGGCACTGCAGTTGGGCGCGTTTGAAACGACTTTAGCCACGCGCCTTGCTCGTTCATTGCCGCCTGCGCTTCGTCGCTCATGTACGAGTGCAGGACAACCGGCGTATCCAAGGTCGCAATGGCGAGTGCGGCCCGTCCACCAGAGCCGAAGATCGTATTCCATCGCGGATGAACGCAATACTCGCGGTACACGCCTCCGACAACATGCAGCGTCATCCGATGTGCCCAACTTCTACCCGAACCTGGCCCCCGTTGATCGAGAGCACCTCAGCCTCATAGACGTGCCCGCCCTCGATGCAGTTACGAAGGCGTGCCGCATCAGGGCCAGCGAGCCCACCGACCAACGTGCCGTTGTGCAGTACTCTCACGACCATCTGAATACCTTGCTGTGCCACATCGATCATGAGCACACTCCCCAGCTCTAATGCAGCTACTGCTGCCGGTTGCGGGCTGGAAACAAGGATAGTGAACTTCAGTTCGCTGCAAAGAGGCTGGGGGTCGCCAACACCTCCGCCTCCGCCTCCTCCACCGCTCCCAGACATGTTTGCCTCCTTGAATTACATGGATTGGGGAATCAGCATAGATTGCTCGGTCCACGCCGTGAATGCCTGCATGGTATTTGGGCAATATGATGCAGAAACCTGTCAATCTTGACAGGGAGGACAAGATGCATCTGGAAGGTTCCGAGACCACTGCCCATGTTGTTACTGAGATTTGCTCCAGGCACGGTGGCCCTGTCAACTCAGCATCCCCAGCATTCCCGCCCGAATGACCGCAGCGGTCTTGTTCGGCGCATTCAGCTTGGTGATCACGTTGGCAATGTGAAAATTCGCCGTGCGCTCGGAGATGTTGAGGATGTCGGCGATCTCCGACGCCGTCTTGCCATCCGCCGTCCAGCGCAGCACCTCGATCTCCCGATCGGTGAGTTGGACTTCCGCTTCGGGCATCAGCTTGGCCGAGAGAATGCGCGACATACCGAGATGCACCATCTGCGTCAGCCAAGCTAGCTTGATCTCCTTGTCGCGCAATTCGATCTCGGAAATTGGCTCCCCCGATCGTGACACCGACAACAGGCCCATGGTGCTGTTCACATCCCGGCCGGATTGCGCCCAGCCGACACACAAACCGAACGAACGGGCTTCTTCCCAGAGATCGCGACTCGAGGCGAAGAACGCGTCTGACCAGATGACGGGCTGCAGGGAATGCGTACCATGGCGGACCGTGGGGTCAACCGCAACGTATCCCCTCTCCTTGTACCGTTCCTCCCACGCACGCGGATAATTGGTCAGCAACACCACCCTGGGCTGGGAGACCGGCAGCGGCATGCGTAGCCCATAGGAGCAATGGTCGAATCCGAGGTCATGGACGATCGAGACGACGAGTTCGAACAACTGCGCGTCACACGTGGTCGTCTGCAGCGCATGGAGTTGGTGTTCTTGCCATCCCTTCAC
>JAKBDW010000085.1:0-4145 GCA_021834245.1 Pseudomonadota bacterium | reverse complement strand
GATGATGGCGTCGTCTACCACCAGTCACTTGGCCGGCGATCTGGCCGGTGCGATCGCCAATCAGGACGACCCGCAAACGGTGCGGGACGGAGCGCCCGCATATCTGCTGCTGGTGGACGGGCTCATCCAGGACAGCCCGACGAACCAGCAACTCCTGATTGCGGGTGCGCGGCTGTACTCGACTTATGCGGCGGTTTTCGTCAAAGATCCTGCGCGCGCCGCGCACATGGCAGAACGGGCGCGCAATTACGGACTGCGTGCGCTATGTCAGCGTTATCGACCCTTTTGCAGTCCGGACGCACGTTCTTACCAGACCTTTGTTACAGACCTGTCAGCCTTGCACCGGTCCGACGTGCCGGCCCTTTATGCCTATGCCTCGGCGTGGGCCGAATGGATTCAGACGCATTCGGACGACTGGAACGCGACCGCGGAACTGCCCCAGCTGACCGCTGCGATGCAACGCGTTGTCGCGCTGGATGATGGTTATAATTATGGAAACGCGCATGTCTATCTTGGCGTACTCGATACGCTGCGTCCGGCAGCCCTTGGCGGCAAGCCCGAAGAAGGTCGATCCAATTTCAAGCAGGCCATAGCACTATCTGGCGGACACAACCTCATGGCCAAGGTGCTGTATGCCAAGGACTACGCGCGTCTGGTCTACAACCGCGCACTGCATGACAGATTGTTGAAAGAAGTGATCGCCGCCGATCCCCATTCACCGGGACTGACATTGAGCAACGTACTTGCGCAACGACTGGCGCGAAAGCTGCTCGCCAGCGCCGACACCTATTTCTAAGGAGATGACCATGCAGACGCGGTTGCGGTCAGCGTGCATAATTACGCAGGAAACTAACGGCACGAGATCTGCCTGGCAAACGAATTGAGCACCTGATGCGCTCGCTCCTGAAGCACAAATTTAACAAAACCAGTCGAGGTATCCATGCATCATAGCAAGTTGCGATTTGGCGCCACTTTGGCGGCACTGCTGGTCTGGGCTTGGGCATCCATGGCAAACGCGGCGGTCGAACTTAAGGTCGCCACAATCGCGCCAGACGGTACCGCGTGGATGACGCAAATGCGCGCCGGCGCCACCGAGATTGCGCAACGCACGGCGGGACGGGTGGTATTCAAGTTCTACCCAGGCGGCACCATGGGCAGCGACAAGACCGTGCTGCGCAAAATACGCATCGGACAACTGCAGGGTGGTGCGCTGACCGCCGGGTCGCTGACCGAAATCTACCCGGACGCACAGATCTACTCCCTGCCCTTTACGATCCGTTCTTATGCGGAGCTCGACTACGTCCGCGCCAGGATGGACCAGACAATCACCAACGGCTTGCTGCAGCACGGATTTGTGAATCTGGGATTGGGCGAAGGCGGCTTTGCTTATCTCATGTCCAATAAACCTATACGCCGCATTGAGGACCTCAAGGACAGGAAAATCTGGGTTCCCGAAGGCGATATCATCAGCCGCGCAGTGTTCCATGACCTTGGTGTTTCTCCCATACCATTACCCCTTACCGATGTGCTTACGGGTCTGGAAACCGGTCTTATCAACACAGTCGGCAGCTCGCCAGTCGGTGCTATTGCACTGCAGTGGCACACCCGCATCAAGTTCGTCACCGACATGCCGATCCTGTTCACCTACGGTGCCCTGGTAATAGACCACCGCGCATTCGATCGCATCGCTCCGGCCGACCAGAAAGTCGTGCGCAGCGTCATGGCACGAGTGTTCGTCAACCTGAACAAGCAGAACCGCCTGGATAATGAACATGCCATAGCCGCGTTGCGCAACCAGGGAATACAGTTCGTCAAATTCTCTGGCAGCGAACTCCAGCGGCTGCACAGCATTGCCGACGCGGCGGTGCAGCGACTTGCTCAACAGGGGGTCTATAGTCCGCAGGCACTGAAGACACTGGAAGACAACCTGGACAATTACCGGCGCAGCCACGCGGCGCAATCCACAGGATCCTGAAAAGTGGCGGAATCGACTCGCGGAAAGCTCGTTGCAGCGCTGCATTTCGTGGCGCTCATCGAGGATGGCCTGCTCGCGGCCATGCTTGCAATGATGATCGGACTATCAGCAGCACAGATTTTTCTGCGTGACGTCTTCCATTCCGGGCTAGTCAGCGGTGATCACCTGCTGCGTGTACTGGTCCTCTGGATCACCATGCTTGGCGCAATGGCCGCAAGCCGCGGTGACCGGCATATGGCGATGGACGTGTTATCGCGATTTCTGCCGCCGCGCATTCGTCTTGCGGGGCGTGTCATTGTCGATCTGTTCACTGTTATTGTCTGTGCCATGGCGGCCTACTACGCCGCGCGCTTCGCGCACTCCGACCGGGCTGCCGGAACCATCGCTTTCAGTTCCGTACCGGCCTGGCTGGTTGAATTGATACTGCCGGTTGGATTCGGCGTAATGACCCTGCGCTACTCGCTCCTGGCGCTGACGCGCATCCGCGAGCTGGTCCTGGTGATCTCAGGCAAGGCACAGTCCAGCGCATGATTATCATCGTCGTCTTAGTACTCTTGACGCTGCTTGGTGCACCGCTGTTCGCGGCCATACTTGCCAGCACCATGTTCGGGTTCCACTCCGAAGGCGTGAACCTGTCGGCCGTTGCAATAGAGATCTACCGCATTGCCGACATGCCGGTGCTCGTGGCAATCCCCCTTTTTACATTTGCCGGGTACTTGCTCGGCGAAAGCCAGGCGCCGCGCAGGTTGGTGCGCGTTACCAACGCGCTCGTTGGCTGGCTCCCTGGGGGATTGGCCATTGTGGCGCTGCTCGCCAGCGCACTATTCACGGCATTTACCGGCGCCTCCGGGGCAACCATTGTGGCGCTTGGCGCCCTGCTTTATCCGGCCCTGCAACAGGCGGGCTACAGCGAGCGCTTCAATCTCGGTCTTATCACCACATCGGGCAGTCTCGGATTGCTGTTTGCCCCATCTCTGCCACTCATTCTCTACGGCATCATCGCCGAACAGATGAACCTGAGTCAGACCGTGACCGTTGACCGCATGTTTCTCGCCGGCATACTGCCGGGGGCGCTCATGCTCGGACTGCTGGCTGCCTGGAGTCTTTGGGAAAACCGCCGCCTAGACTTGCCCCTAAAAGAGTTTTCCTGGCGCGAACTGGGAGCTGCGCTGCGCGAATCGATCTGGGAGATTCCGCTTCCTTTCATCGTGCTGGGCGGCGTGTATGGAGGCTATCTCGCCTTATCCGAGGCTGCTGCCGTAACGGCATTTTACGTCTTGATTGTTGAAGTATTCGTATACCGGGAGATCGGATGGCGTCGGCTGGCGCGCATCATGTCAGATTCGATGGTCCTCGTGGGTGGCCTGCTGATTATTCTCGGCGCCGCGATGGCATCGACCGACTACCTGATCGACGCTGGCCTGCCGACCAAGCTTTTCGGACTTATCAAGGCGCATGTATCCAGTCCGCTGGCGTTTCTCATGCTGCTCAATCTGTTCCTGCTAGTACTTGGCATGATGCTGGAAATCTTTGCGGCCATGATCATAGTGGTTCCGCTTATCCTTCCCGTTGCAATTGGCTACGGTATCGACCCCGTGCACCTGGGCATCATCTTCCTGGCCAACATGCAGATCGGGTATTTCATGCCGCCAGTCGGCATGAGTTTGTTCATTGTCAGCTACCGCTTCAACAAGCCCGTGGACGCCATTGTGCGTTCGAGCGTGCCGTTCTTCTTCATTTTGCTGTTGGCGGTACTGATCATCACCTACTGGCCGTGGCTGTCGCTCGCCCTGCTTCCCGGCCGATAAAGGCATCTTTTTGCCGGTGTCTGCAGGACGCATAGCGGAGCGCCGTGCCTTCTGCGCGGAGGTTCCCGCCAGCGCGACAAGACTCCAGCAGTCAGAAGATCACTATTGCGGACTTGCCAAATACAGCCAAGTCTCCACCACCGTGTCCGGATTGAGAGACACGCTGTCGATGCCTTCCTGCATGAGCCATTTGGCCAGATCCGGATGATCAGAGGGGCCTTGGCCACATATGCCTATGTACTTGCCTGCCTTGCGGCAGGCCTGGATTGCCTGATGCAAGAGTACTTTGACCGCCGGATCGCGTTCGTCGAACAGTCCGGCAACGAGACCTGAGTCACGGTCGAGCCCGAGCGTGAGCTGAG
>JAKBDW010000199.1:0-4149 GCA_021834245.1 Pseudomonadota bacterium | reverse complement strand
GAATAGAAATTGCACGCCGTCGAGCTCGCAGCTTGCCGCCAGCTGGCGCGTGAAGGCATTGGCGTCACCCGATTCGTCATCGGCGGTATAGGTCGCTCCAACCAGGCGCGCGCGCATCGGCGCCAGCGCCGGCTCGATGCGCACGGCCTCGGCAACATCAATCACGCGTCTCTCGCAACCGAGCTCATGCATGTCATGCGTGCAGCGCGCTGCCTGGTTGAGTGCGCGCGAATCCGTGTAGAGATGCAAGATGCCCCGGCACTGTTTGTCGTAGTGCAGCTCGCGACGTTTGCGCAGCGCGCGCAGGACCTCTCGGCTGTACAGCCCCAGCTGAACGAGCTCACGCATATTGCGTGCGGTCCGCCAAGGCAGGCACTCATGCAGGAAGCGAACGCACCAGGCCCACTGCCGCGCGTCGGCGCGCAGGCGCAGGCGCAAGGGCGCATCGGTGCGCCCCAACCAGGCAAGCAATTGCCGCGGCACACCCGGATTCGCCCAGGGCTCAGCGCCGCTGACCGAGATCTGGCCTCCATTGGCAAAGCTTGTGCGAGCCCCGACCTGGGCCTGGCGCTCGATCACGGTGACCTCATGCCCCTGCTCGCGTAGAAAGTACGCGGATGCGACGCCAACAACACCGGCGCCGAGCACGATGATCTTCATGGATACCCCTCAATGCGGCATGAATCCGCACCAAGGCGGCTGCATCGGCTATTAGAAGGCGCAGTTGAAGCTTGAAATTTGACGTAGCGCAAATGAACGGCGATCGAAGGCGCGCCGCGCGCCGGGCAACCGCCGGACTGATGCGATTCATCGAAGCTTGATCAGGCCAATTTGCCGACGAGGGCAGCGATGGCTCATACGGCGTCGTCATCGACGATTTCTGCTCTTGCCAAGACCGAAGTCCGCGAGCCGGTCATGCGGCGTCGATGTTGAGGCTGTGCAAAAACTCCCACCGACCGGGAACAAGCTGCACGGCAAAGAGTCCATGTCGAAACGCGCAATGCAGGAGAGCCGGATAGGGCAAGATACAAAAAGATCGACCGCAATCCCGGGCTCCTGCCGGTGGTGCGGAGCGAGCAGATCCAGCCCGGCAGCTTTGAATTCGCGCTCGATCACCTGATCGACCACGAACTCGACCTCAGCGCTCTCGATGCGCGCCTTCGCAACGACGAGACCGGCGCCAGCGACTACGACCCCGTGTCATGCTCAAGATCGTGCTGCTGGCCTACAGCCGCGGTTTGATCAGCAGCCGGCGCATCGAAGCGGTCTGCCTGCACCACGTGCAATTCATCGCCATCAGCGGCGACAGCCAACCAAGCTACACCCACATCGCCAAGTTCGTGCGCGAGCTCGGCGGCGACATTCAGGCCTTGGTCACGCGGGTGCTGCTCACCTGCGAACGGCTGGGCCTGATCGGGAGGCAGATGTTCGTCATCGACGGCGTCAAGCTGCCAGCCAACGCCAGCAAAGAACGCAGCGGCGCCCACACCGAACTGGCGCACCCCGGGCCGATCGGCTGGACAAGGCCGCGCGCAAGAGCATCCAAGCCAACCAACGGCAAGGCGCCAGCGGTGATGAGTCGTCGGGCTTGAACAGACAACGACAGAGCTGCATCGATACACTGCGCAAGGCATCGAGGCACTGATCGCAGACAACCGGATGCGACCGCGGGAGGAGCGCTTGGAAGGTCAGGGCAAACACAAGGCCAAGCCCGATCCGCGGTACCGGAAGAAGCCCACGCGGCAGGGACAGGGCAAAGAGGGAATGTACCGGCCCGAGGACTTCCGCGTGACCGAAGACGCCAGTCACTGCATCTGACCGGCGGGCCAGAAGCTCTACGGCAACGGCCGCGGCTGCACGATCAACGGGCGAAGTTGCCACAAGTACACCGGCAGAAAAGGCGGCGGCGGGCCCTGCGAGCAAAGACCTTGATGCGTGCTCCATCCGCAGCGCATCGACAGTCCGGAGGGAAGAAGGCGCTACAGCCAGCGCGTCGGCACGGTCGAGCCGGTGTTTGGCAACCTCCGGCACAACAAGCGGTTGAACCGATTCACAAAGCGCGGGAGAAGGAGGGTGAGCGTGCAGTGGCGGCTGTACTGCCTGGTGCACAACATCGAGAAACTGGCCGGGTGCCACCTGAAGAAATAGTGGGTGGGATACGAGTCTTGTTCGGTGTCAGAATGAGCGCAGAGGCATGATCAGACGGGCCAATCAACAGAGAACGACATCAGGAGGGACCCATACCATGGCGATCCAGAAAATTGAACCCATGCGTCAGCCTGCGGCTGGACTTGGGGTTTTTGCACAGCCTCGTTAGTTTGACCAAAAAAGTCTCGCGTGCGGATCCCGCAGTGATCGCCTGGCGCCACGGAAAGCGTTGCTTCGCACAGCTAATCAAGCCACCGGCTTGGTCATGGCTTCGGTCGACGGCCTGATCACTCACTTTGGCGTCGGCGTCAACACCCGCCGAGATGAGGACATTGAGAAGCCTGTCTCGAGCGACTCTGAACTTGTTGGATATGTGAAACCTGCATATATTTCAGATAAATTCCCTAGGAAATCATCATGGCTGTCACCACGTTCAATGTCGATCCTAAACTAGATCAGACGCTCGAGGCGCTGAAGACCCACTATCAGGCGAGTTCGAAAGCGGAGATCCTGCGTAAAGCCATCGCGTTGCTCAACGTCGCCAGTCGCAGTGAGCAGGAAGACGGTTCGATCATCATCCGTCAAGATGGTCAAGACGTAAAAATCATCTTGCGGTGAATCAGTCCGAGTGGGAAAGCCGTACGATCAAACGCAACGAGGACGATGCCGGTGCCGCTAAAGGAGGCACACCGCAGATCAAGGCTGTCTCTAGAGTTCCTGAATGACGGCAATAAGGCGCGCCGGGATTCAAGTTCCGATTCGCTAGGTCATTCCTGTGGGTGAATTTTGGCGTTGGCTAAAAAAGAATGAGATTAGGTTAATTGGAATATGGTGCCCGGCCAGGTGCCGCCCTAGCCCGGTTCATGACGGCAGCTCGGCCAAAGCCGGCGTTGGACCCAACACGGCCCGACGGCCGCAATGCGCACTACAGCGGGCGCCGAGATCGCTGACAATCGGATCCGTACAGATTGAATAGGCGCAAGGACCTCCGGCTTGCGTCCATGAGTCCGGCAGAAGCCCACTATGAGGACCAGCGATGAGCGACGAGTTGCCCCTTGAACATAAATCGTTAGTAATTATCCTTGGGGCTGGAGCGAGCAAGGAATTCGGATTGCCGACCGGAGCCGAATTAACAAAAAGCATCGCCGAAGCAACAAACATCACATTCGAGGACTCCGGGAGGCTTCAGACCGGAGATGCGACCTTGGCGCAGACCCTCAACCTTTTTAACGCGCGAAATAATCTTAAAAATAAGAACCCCGAGGAGTTGCGGCAAGCCTACCGACAGATCACCGCCGGCATGCCCCAAGCTATTTCGATTGACAATTTCATTGACAACCATCGAGCGCACGAAAATATCGCCATTTGCGCGAAGACCGCCATCGCTTTAAGCATTCTACGCGCAGAGAAATCCAGTAAACTTTACTTCGACGAGCGCGATCCCAATAATTGCATGGCCTTTGAAAGGCTCCAAGACACCTGGTTCTATCCGTTCTTTCAGATCGCGACAGAGCTGTGTTCCCAGGCGGAGTTGGAGGCTCGCCTTTCGCAGATCGCGGTAATATCATTCAACTACGACAGGTGCTTTGCACATCATTTGAAATTCTCGCTCCAGAACTATTATGGAATATCGCCTGAAAGAGCGGCGGAGCTGGCTTGCAAAGTCGACGTATATCATCCGTATGGGCAAGTCGGGTTTCTCCCTTGGCAGGTGAGAAGCGGCGGCGTCGGATTTGGCGAATCCGTCCAGGCAATGCAGCTGATCAAAATCAGTGAGCAGCTTCGAACTTTCACCGAAGGCGTCAATGAGGAGCACAGCGATATCAATAGGATTCGCTCACTTCTTGAGCATGCGAGACGAGTCATATATCTTGGCTTCGCATTTCATCCTATCAACATGGCTCTTCTATATCCGGCGCCTCGCAATGATGGGGTATTGATCAACGATCAGAAACTTTACGCCACCGCAATTGGCATTCCCGGGCCGGATCTGGCTATTGT
>JAKBDW010000062.1:0-4176 GCA_021834245.1 Pseudomonadota bacterium | reverse complement strand
CAATGAATCCCCGTGGCGTCACGCGGGGTACTACTGAGGATGCCGATATGCCGAGTAACCCCCTGTCCCCGCAGTCCGCCGAACCGATCCAATGCGGCGACCTGCTGGCCGAAGCCGAGGCCGCCGACGTTTTGCACGTTGCCATCCGCACGCTTCGCAACTGGCGAGCGCTGCGCAAAGGCCGCCGAGCGGCAGCCCTAACAGGGCGTAGCGCATCACCGAGCGCTTTGTAGACCTTTGCACGCGCGTTTGGACCTTGGACGGCAATGATGCTCAGATCCGGACGCGGCCTGACGGTCACGCCACCCATTTCTCGCGAGGTCGATTCCAACCAGGAGAGATCCTTGTCGCGGGTTGCAGCGTTCATGACCAGGCGAAACCATTGCTCGTTCATGAAGTACACGATGAGATCATCGAGCACTCCGCCTTTAGCGTTGAGCATGCACGTATAAAGAGCTTTTCCGGGTGTCTGCAACCGGCCCACGTTGTTGGCCATGATCAGACCCAGGTAGGGGCGCACATCCGGACCTTTCAGGTCGACCACGTTCATATGCGACACATCGAACATGCCCGCATCGTTTCGCACCTTGTGATGTTCTTCCACTTGCGAACCGTAGTGCAATGGCATGTCCCATCCGCCGAAATCGACAATTTTGGCGCCCATTCTTACATGCGAATCGTAAAGTGGTGTTCTGTAACCCATGGACTGGCCCGTTGTATTCAGGTTGGATTGCTGGTCGCGCGGGTAGCACGCCAGCGGTGAAATCTGCGGCTCGGCGCAGACAAACTGCGCAAACGGCCGGGTTGCGTAACGGCCGGCGCACCGCGTACGCGGCTTGTCGCGTGGAGTTCAGACGGCAGCATAATTCAACGTTCCCGGATAAAAAAATAGGGGCGATAGCCCAAACGGCCATCGCCCCTCTGTCCGGGAACCTGAGAGCTTGAGCCCCTTCGGTGGATGTGGACGCCCTACACGCGGGACGCGCCTATCACTCTCCAGAGTCGATCTTGCACAGCTGCGGTCCTTTTGCCTGAGCGTTTCCGGGCGGTTGCGCCTTCGGCGCTCCGGAATCTGGGATTCCCGGAGCCTCTCCCGCAGGGGATATCGATCGCGGCCGAACTATAGCGCAGCCCCGATGACCTGCCAAGGGACAGCAGATTCAGCCCTCGCCCCCTCCCGGCAGTAACCCACCACGACGCCAAGCGTGCCCACCTTGAAGCGGCAGCAACAGCTGCCACAGTGGTGGATTTTGGTGAGAAACTGGGCTATTTCGCGGGTGAGGTGGCAAGAACCGGGTGTATTCAGTTCCAATCTGGAACAAGAGCAATTCTGCTGATCCAGCTATCGCTCGCCAACTTGTGGGCTACACTCTGGTGAGATGACGGAAATGTGTCAACGAAGACTCTACTAACGTTGACTAAATTAGCAAATCGCCAAATTCAAAAGTTCTGTGGGGACCGACATGTCGCAATTTCGTAAGAAAGGGTATCTTTTGCTTTGCCTCTTGTTTCCGGCGATGTTTAGCCTGCCGGTCCGCGCCGACCTCATCTTAAGCGCCCCACCGCGCCAGACGGAGGCGCAGGCCGACGCCGTATACAACCCGATCGCTCAACTGCTGAGCAAGGCTACGGGGCAAAAGGTCACCTACAAGTTCGTCGACAACTGGCTGTCGTACGAGAGCGACGTCCTAAAAGACAAATACGACATCGTGTTCGACGGACCCGCGTTCATCGGTTGGCGCATGGCGAAATATGGCTGGTCGCCGATCGTCAAGCTGCCCGCAGAGCTGAGCATTGTCGTCGCAGTCAGCAACACAAATACCTCGATTAAGAACCTGACGGACCTGGAGGGGTATCCCATTTGCGGATTCTCGCCGCCCAACCTGGCAACGCTCGTCGTTCAGTATCAATTCACCAACCCATCGCGCCAGCCGAACATCATCGCAGTGAAAACGTTCCCCGATGCCTATCAAGGCGTGCTCTCCGGCAAGTGCGTGGCGGCAATTTTGAATGCGAAAATCTACAAGATCTTGAACGGCAAGACACAGGCTATGAGGGTGGTCTTTCGCAGTAAACCAATGGCAAACCAAGCGTTCTCCGCCAGTCCACGTGTTACACCACAAATGCGCAACCAGATCGCCAACGCATTACTGTCGCCGGAAGGGCTAGCTGCGACGCAAAAACTGCGCGCTCAATTCAAAGCAAAACAATTTGTGCCTGCTACAGATCAGGAATATTCCGGTCTCGGCCGCTACATGCGGGATGTATGGGGTTTCGACCTCCCGTCGTCCTCGCAGCAGCCGGCAGCGCAGTAGTGGGGAAGCGGGTCTGCCGTAACTAAGCGAGATCGAACTCAGCAACCACAGGCGTATGATCGGATGGTCGCTCCAGGGCACGCGGGTTCTTGTCAATGCGGCACGACTTGCACAACCCGCAGAGCCTTCGGCTTGCCAAGATATGGTCGATGCGTAAGCCGAGATTGCGGCGGAACGCCGCCATGCGATAGTCCCACCAGCTGAACGCCCTTTCTTCCTGCTGGAACAGCCTAAAAGTATCGCATAGACCGACATCGACGAGACGGCGGAACGCGGCCTTCTCGGCGTCGCTGAAAAGCACATGTCCCTCCCAAGCGATTGGATCGTGAACATCGCGCTCGTCGGGGGCAATGTTGAAGTCTCCCAGCACCACAATATGCTCATGGGCCGCGAGTTGCTGCTTGACGTAGGCAATCATCTTTTCCAGCCAGTCGAGCTTATAGGCGTACTTTTCGGAACCCACGCTTTCACCATTTGGCACGTAGAGGTTTAGCACGCGCACGTTCTGGCACGTGGCTGCAAGCACACGCCGTTGCGGATCCTGCAGACCTGGAAGGTCTGTGACGAGGTCAGTTGCCGGCGCGCGACTTAGCAGTGCCACACCGTTGTATGTTTTCTGGCCAGCAAAGACTGCTCTGTAACCAGCCGCTTCGATTTCGGCAACGGGAAAACGCTCGTCTATAAGCTTGGTTTCCTGCAGCGCAAGCAGATCAGGCTGTTCGGCAGCGAGCCAGCCCAACACATGCGGGAGGCGAACTGAGAGCGAATTAACATTCCAGGTGGCGATTTTCATTCTGTTAGACAGTCAATGGCGCTGCGCCGCGCCTCGATTGAATTAAGTGCGATTGCACAAAACCGCGGCGCAAAAGACGCTACTGCGATTCCGGAGACGAGTTATCCGAGGTTGAGCCGCCCGGCGACGTTGCCCCCTCTTGCGACTTGGACATTTTGGGATAACCGGCATCGTCAAGTTCACCCGCAAGCAGTGACTCTATATAGCCCTGCATGACCTTGGATCCGATCGTAATGGTTGGCACCGAAAGGTTACCCACCGCCTTGCGCATGGCCTCTTGAGCCTTAACATCGGTGGCAACGCTCACTTCCTTAAAGGGAATCTGGCGCTTCTTGAGGTAATTGCGGGCGTCGTCACACGGGCCACATTCCGGGACCGAATAAAGGGTCACCGGGAACTTACTGGCGGCCTCCGTGGCGGCGTCGTCGTCGGCTGGTGGCGTTTCACCGTTGAAGTTCTTTTCCTCAACCTGAGCGGCGTCGGCCGGCGGCGGCCGATCCTGATAGGAGACATTGCCGTTCTTGTCGACCCAACGGTACAGGTCTGCGTTGGCTGTCTGGGAAGCCAGCCCAAACAGGGTCAATAACAGCGCCAAACAAACGTTTTTCATATGTCAGATCCTCAGATACATCCCGCCCAGCTTGCGACGATTGGTCTCACGCAGCCATGTCATGCCGGCAAAAAAGCCTATTACGAGCATAGCAAAAGAAAGCCCGAGCCAAGCCGCCACGACATACGGCGACTCTCCGCCATCACTGGGAGGCGCGATCGCGGGTGAAGGTGGCGGCGCGGGCGGTGTTGCCTGCGTCTGAACGGGTGCGGTTGCCTGCGGCGGTGTCGGTGCGGTGGCCATTGTTTGCAGCTTGTCTGCCAATTGCGTCGCCTTGGACGTTTCCTTGGCCAACGAATCCTGAGCCTTCGCAAGTTTTGCTTGCAGTGATGCCTGTGATGCTTGGGCTTTGGCAAGATTTGCTTGCAGTGAAGCCTGCTGCGCCCGCAGGGCGTCCAGCTGCATTCGTGCCGGCATACTGTGGGTAATCGCGTTAGCATCAACCCAACCTTCAGATC
>JAKBDW010000039.1:0-4181 GCA_021834245.1 Pseudomonadota bacterium | reverse complement strand
CGATCTGCTGCCGGCCCTCTTGTCCTGTACCGTCATGCCACATGCCAGAAGTCCTTGCCGGGCCAATTCGCCATAGCGCGACTCGATTGCTGCCTTGACACGGCGGCAACGCTCTGCCGTGCGTTCGCGGCTACCCGGCACGCGACTGTCGTAACGGTAGTGAATTGCCAGCGGAATCGGCAAGCCGTGACTGACGTTGAGTTTCTTGAAAATCCTGATTCCCACGTCCAGGTCGGGCGCACCCTCCTCAACCGTGTGCAGGTGGGCAAAATAGGCCAGATTACGCAACTGAAACTCTTCGAACCCTTCACCAACACTGATGAAGCGCTCGTTGTGGCCGATGTCGGAGTAACGTCCACCCCAGTTGCCGCACACATATTCGATCTGCGACAAATTGTTGATCAACAACGTGGCGATCAAACGCCGCATGCCCTCATGGGGCTCGCCGTTGCCGCGACCCCAACCACTCTGGGTATTGGCTGCCTGAATCGCCTGATAGACCTTGAGCCGGGCAGTATTCTCGTCATCGTTGACGGTCTGGCGATACAGCGCAAGGTTATCCACTGTGCGGTATAAACTCATGTCGCCGTCCGCGTCGGGCACATGCACCTTGATCGCATCGGTATCGGTATCCACACCGACCAGCAAGATGTCGACCGATGCACCACAGCAAAAACTGTTTTCGATCGCTTGACGGAACTCGCGCAGCCGCTCCAGCCCCTTCTCTGCCGCCTGCATCACATTGCTGTCATGGGCAGCACAACCTTCATGCTCGGGATCGGAACTACTGGTGTGGTACACGACCATCTTCAGGTAGCGCGTACCTGCATCAGCGGATACCGGACGGCCCTCGCGAAAGCGCATCAACTCGGTTTCGATCCAGCGCTTGACGTTGGCATCCACATCGAACATCGCACCAGCGTAGGACTGCACCGCCCCAGCAGGCAAGCGCAGGATATAATGCACCAAACCCTTCAAGCGCCCATCCGAGCAGGGCGAGATGTCGACTGCATGGTAGCCGCAATCCAACAGGAACGACATCGACTCATCCGTGCCCACCGCCTCAGATGGATTGGACGCAGTGACCCGTTCTGCCTGAAAGCGCAGCATGCGCATGACACTTTCGCCATACAAGGCCCGCATATTCAGGTCAGATACCCACGCATCTGCAAGTATGTGCGCCGGCAACTCAAAGCCCAATTCCTGGTTCGCGATGGCTTGCGCCCGCTCGACGAAGTCTGGTTCATGCTGCAATCCGGCGATACGCTTCAACACCGGAACGATATTGGCGAAGCACCCCTTGATGGTTTCCTCGTATTTCAGCAGGCGCCGGTTCTCCATTTCGTTCGACAACGGGTGGCGGCACAGACGCCCGCCTTGCATCGTACAGGCCGGATTGGGTTCCACGGCTGCGCCGGCAACCTGCATCTCCGGCTGACGCCCCTGGAGCACGCTGCCAGGCGTCCCCAGCCCATAAGGCGGACGGCCGGCTGCAAACTGTGGGCTGATATGCCGCCCGGGGCGGTTGCGCGTATTCATAGGTTAGCCACGCGCGCCACCGGAGTAGGTGATGGTTGAGCCGGTGTCGGCGCTACCGCTGCTGCCGGTGACTTTGCTCGGCGCCACTTGCAAATGCTCGCGATCCTTCAGTGCAAGGACTTGCATCGCCATGCTGCGCTGATTGCCGCGCAGAGTCGGGTTACGCCGCGCGGCAGAAGTCCCTTCTGTGCCGGTAATGCTTTCGTTACGGCGCCAGGCAGCACCCGTGATGGCGAAGCCTCCTTCGCGCCCATCTCCGGTGAGGCGACTGCGCTGCCCTTCAGGTGCCTGCAACTGTTCCATCGCAATCGGTGCAGCGCCGTAGGCATCGTCCCGATAGCGAAACTCCGGCGTACCTGAAACCAGTCCGGCCGCCAGATTGACTGGCCCGGTGATGCGTCCTTGTGCACCGGAAGCGGTACCGGTAATGCGACTCAAACTGCTATCCTGGGCTCTGCGTGCCGGGGTGACGATGCTGAAAATGCCTTGCACCGCAGGTGCCTGCGACTCCTCGGACACTACTGCACGCGGTGCATTTGCAGGTCCACGCGTGAGCGGGTGCGGATTGCTATTGGCACCCCGCTGCGACACACGCTGATGTGGGCCGGAATAGGGCGTACCGCTCAGGACCCGGCTTTCGCCGCGTTCCACGCCTGTCACCTTGCTCCCGGATTCGACGCGGGTTCCGCTCGGCGCCACACCCGCCCGGGCACCACGACTTGCCATCAGGGCGCGCGAAGCAGCCTGACGTTCCTCGTCGCAAAACGCAGTATATTGATCCGGACCCATGTATTCGGTACCGGAAATCGGCTGGCATCCGCCATATTCAGCACCGGTAACCTTCGGGTTGTGCTCCATCATCGTTCCGGAAACCGGCTGGTCGCGCCAAGTGCGCATCACGCCAACTTTTTCCGGCGTCAACACCGGTTCGCGGTTACATGCCTGATATTGCTGCAGCCCGACGTACCCGGTCCCCGTCACGCTGCTGCATGCGCCATATTCGCCGCCGGTGACCGATGCGCTCACCGCTACATCGGTGCCAGTCACCGGACGCTCGCGTACGGTGCTCATCACGCTCACCTTGTGCGGTACGCCACTGCCTTGACACAGGCTGCCGGACGGATTCTGAACATACTGACTGCCAGTGAGTTTGCCGTTGCAGGCACCGTGTTCATCTCCAGTCACCTTATCGCTACGACCAAGTTCGACGCCACTCACGCGCTGATTCCGACTGGTAGTGCTGACACTGACCTTGGCAGGCGCGGCTGGTGGAGTAGATACACACAACTTTCCATACTGCTCGGCGCCAATGTATTCGGTACCGGTGATCTCCCGGCAACTGCCCGATTCAACCCCGGTCACCTTGCTGCTGCGCTCAACCTGGGTGCCAGTGACCAGGTTGCCGCTCAGTGTAGTGCCGATCTCGACCTTGACTGGAGCCACTCGAGAACGCACTCGCCCGGAAGGACGGCACGCCGGATCATTGCCTCGGCCGTTCTCGCACATCGCCTCGCGGCGCGCCCGTGCAGCGGCACGCCCGCTCGACCCGACTATCGCGACCGCCTTGTTGTTGATGCTGCCATGACGTGTCGAAACAGCATTCAATCCCGCAGATTTCACGGCCGCCTTGCCCTGGCTGGAAAGCGCTCGCCGCCGCTCCTGGCACAAGCGACGCACGCTGGAAGAGATCGTTCCCAAGGTGGTCGGCTCCGCTTCTACCAGGTCGCAGACTGCATCCAGCATTTTCTGCTCGCTGGCCTGCATACAACCGCAGTTGCTCGCACCATGATCATCGTCTCTGGATGGCTCTTCTGGCAGTTCAGGTGGCACAACCGATTCCACACGCACTGGCGCGGCGGTGGGCACCGCCTTGCGCATCTGCCCCAAACTTGCCTTGCCGCTCTGCGACATCGCCTGACGGCGCGCACGCGAGAGCATGCGTCCACTCACGCCACTGGGCGCAGAACCCTTATTTTCAGCCTTGGCATCGCTCATGCTTTTATCCTTCCAATTTCAATGGGCCCTTGGGGGACCCGTGCCGGATCGCTCAATCCCCGATTACCGTCCGCGAAACACCACGAAAGAACTGCCCTGGCTCTGCGAGTAGTTGTCATAGCCGATCAGGCGCACATGGTGGTTGGGATGTGCACGATGGCAGGCTTCCAGTTCGGTGATGATGGCTTCCACCGATTGTTCGCCGAACATCGGCAACTTCCACATATACCAGTAGTAGTTGAATGCACGTGCCGGCTCCACGTGTTCAACGCCGGGATTCCATCCCTGACTCACGATGAAGGCAATTTGACGGCGCATCTTTTCCGGCGTCATCGCTGGCAAATACGAGAAGGTTTCGTACTTGGGTGTCGAGTTGTAATCTTGAATGTCAGCCATTTTCTTTCCTTTCCTTTGACGCTTGACGGGGAATCGCTCGACTTTCCGAGCGGCCACGCACTGCGAGAGTTTTCATTTATGCCAAAAAAGCATTGCGACCCGAAAATCAGCGGTTCACCACGTCCAGTTTGTCCACCGTATCGAACTCGAACTTGATCTCTTTCCAGGTTTCCATGGCGATCTTGAGTTCCGGGCTGTCCTTGGCGGCGTTGGTCAGAATTTCCTTTCCTTCGCGCTCCAGTTCGCGCCCT
>JAKBDW010000052.1:0-4184 GCA_021834245.1 Pseudomonadota bacterium | reverse complement strand
GCATGGGCCAGCGCAAGCGCTCGCGCCCACAGTGCGCGATGACGCATTTCGACGAGGCCGGCGTGATCGTGGCCGTGCGCGAGCCGGCCCTGCTGGCGCTGTGGGACGCGCACGACTGGCACGGCCTGTTCTGGCGCCGGCGCCAGGCGTGGCTCGACGGCAGCATCGCGCTGCAGGTGTTCGGCCACGCGCTGCTCGAACACGCGCTCAGCCCCGACCGCCTGCTGGTCGGCAAGGCGCTGGTGTTCCAGCTCGCGTCAGGCGCCGAGCCGGCCGACCTCGCCGCCCGCTGCGCGCAGGCGATCGACCAGGGCCGGTTGCTCAACGACCCGCTCGAACTGCGCCCGCTGCCGCTGTCCGGCATCCCCGGCTGGCATGCGGGCAATGACGATGAGGCGTTCCATCGCACGGCAGCGTGCTATCAGCAGAAGCGGGTGGGGCGGGTTTATCCGGTGCCTTCGTTGGGTGAGGTTTGGCGCGGCGGTCGGGCGGGTGATGAAGTTGATCAGCAGCACCAATCGATGATGATCGGCGCATCGGCATCCTGATCGACGTGAGGCCACCGGCCGGAATCGGCCAGGAGCGGCCGTTCAGCAATGGCGCTAAGCGGCGGCGAAGCCGTCCGCCATGAATGGTTAGGGGGCGTCAGTCCAGACAAGATAGCGACGAGCACTAGCATCCATTCTTCATGCTATCGGGAGTGAACATTTCAACTGTAGCTGCCCGGGTCGCTGCCAGTTCGGCCTTCGCCTTTTCTATCGTTTCGGCTTGTCTCTTGAGCATGAGATCAAATTTGGCATTGAATCCCATATCTTTCCGCATCATCTGTTTCACCCTCTCACTCAAAACCAGCATGGAAGTCTGGTGATCCATGACTAACTTGCCGAGATCGTTCACGACCGCAGAAATCGCCTGGGAGTGTTCTTTGGTAGCTGCAATCAAAGGAGCAAGCTGCTGGTAGGCAAATTCGTACCGCCGCTGTAACTCCGCCGTCCGTGCATCGTCCCGTACACAATCAGTCCGCATGCGCTTTTGCTCGCTGATCACCCAATCAATTTCTGCTTGGTACTGCCTTATGAGTGGATCGTTGATTTGCAAATCTGCGCGATGTTTTTCGATAGGGAGACGCGCCCTTATCGATTCCATAAACGCCTTTCCCGTCAAATCTTTTAAGTCGGCTATCGCCAAAAACAAATCCGTCCCTGCGACCAATTCGGTCTTTGCAATGACCCCTGTAGCCGACAGGAAGCGTTGCTGCAAAGAATCTAGCGAAGCATTCGGATTACAAAATCCAGAAAGAATGTTATTGCATTCGGTCATGCAATCGACCGTTTTGAAATATAGCTTTCGCTTGAGTTGGTACTTTCTATCTTTCGCGTCCCAGATCCACTTTACGATTACGGCCAGAGCGACACCAGCTATCGTCGCCAGGGGCGGGAACTGCGTTCCCCAGAAGCTGTCGTGCGCTTTCTCGACCGCCCACACGTCAGGGTGACCCACATGCACGACAGGCGTGCCGGCGACTGTCTGTGGCAACTGCGTGGCGCTCATTGCTGTAGCGGTAGCATCTGCAACAGCGACTGGCGCGGATTCAATTATATGTGGCACTTTTATTTGTTGCATAGAACCTCCTGGATCCATCAACCACAAAAAGGTCTGCTTAGGCTCGAAAGCGGGCGCCTTAGAATTAGCACTAGATCTTCCCTCAAACGTGACGGAAGAGCGCAGCTCAGGCATCGTATTCGAACTAGAAACCGGGACGGAGGAAGTTAAGTGCCACCATGCTCTTCGCTTAACTCCCTCCGTCCCGTTTTCTGCTGCTCACGGAGCAGTTGGTGCGCTTGGTGCATGAGCGCGAGAGCATTCGTTTCGGCGAACTCTACGCCGCCACTTGCAACACCACGCCAGCCGACAGTTCCCGCTATCGCCGAGCGCTCGAACAACTCATCACCCACAAAGAAATCACCGTCGAGGGTGATACGGGAGCGCGTCGCCGCAAAGCAAGCACCATCGCAGATCAGGGAAACCGGGACGGAGGAAGTTAAGTGCCACCATGCTCTTCGCTTAACTCCATCCGTCCCGTTTTCTCGGCTGATCAAGGCTCGACGAGCGGCTATCCACCTAGCATTTGTTTAATCACGACCCCAGCGAGCACTTTAATGGCGTCAAACGTCAACTCAATGCCTTTGTTGCTTGCCGTCGATTTGATCTTTTCCCAAACCGTCGAAGATCGCATCGTGTCCAGCAAATCGTGCCCTGCCATCGTCAGACGTGGCGCATGAACGCCGAACGAAATGTGATTATCGGCCCCGCGTAATACCGTCAAACCATCTACGTAACCGCTGTCAATGAGCAATTCCAAATGGCCTGCAATGCGATCTTCGAGAAGTTTGTATTTCTTCACGACGCACTCGTAATCCTGCTGGGTCAGGCAATCAGTCCACTTCGGCTCGTTGGGTATCTCCGCGAGAACGTCGCTACCATCTTCTATATCGGTGAGCTGCTTGCGCAGAAGATCCCAATCTCTCTTCATTACTTTCCCTTCAATCTTTCTATTCAGATGGTTCGACTGTACCGCCGCCAGCGGCGCGACATACTACGGATATCTCGACCAAGGGGATGGAGGAAGTTAGCAGAGCTTAACTTCCTCCGTCCTGGCTTCCGCTTCCTTGTTGGGTAATAGCGGGCTTGGGCGGGAAAAATGAAAGTACGATGTTTCGTTGAAAGACGCTTTCGAATCCCTTGTAAGGGAGGTTCTGAGTACGTAGCACTGCGTTCACAACCGAACGGCGTCCATGGTCGTCATAGGGGCAGCTTGAGTCCACAGTGGCGCTCTCGACCATGCCTCCGGGCAACTGGACGATATGCACCATGCATTTCGAGTTGGGCAAACCATCGGGCATAAGCCAGTTCTTTGTCACCGCTGCTTGAATAGCCAATGCATAACTTGTCATTAGAGAATTTTCCTCTCCAACGCGTCGCTGACTCACCGTCGCTTTCGCTTGGCCAATCCGCTTCAAAAGCGCGTCTAGACGTGCCACCTCGCACTCCTTTGTGGTCATCTCGGGGTTGCACTTGGCTTTGCCAGGAGTGACGTCAGCCCTGCTGACCCGAAGCACTCGAAGTAAACCCTACCAAGCCGATCCAAGTTGTTGCCATCAACAGATGTATCTTCATATTTTCCCAGAATGGCGTCAGACACGATTTAAGCCGCACGCAGCGCGCCTTCCTTTCAGGCCTCGCCACCGCTCGCGCCACCACTCACCCGAAGCTCGGCCCACGCTTCCACAACTCGCTCCACGGCCCGCGCGCGGGGCCGCACACGAAGATGTCGGGGTGATAGCGGCTTTCTTCGTTTTCCACGCCCAGCGCGTTGGCCGTGTGGCCGGCCACGCGGCAATGGGTAAGCATCTGGTCGACGCGCTCGCGTGAATTGCCCAGCACGATGAGGGTGGTGGGTGGCGGGTGCGGGTAGCCGCGCAGCCAGGCGGAGTTGACGGTGCCGATCGGCGCGGGCAGGTGATAGCGCGGGCCGAGCAGGGCGAGGGCGCCGTATTCGCCGTAGTTGCCTACGGCAATGCCAAGGTTGGCCTGCTGGTCGGCCGGCAGCGCATCGCGGATGGCCGCCACCTGCGCCACCAGGTGGTTCCAGCCGATTTCCTCGCGCAGGTCGCCGTTGTGGCGCAGCGCGTAGTCCCGCAGCGGGCCGCTCGCGGCCAGGGGCACGATGCGCAGCGCCGCAAAGAGGCCCACGCCGATCACCCCCGCGAATGCCGGCGTGGCGATGCCGACCCGCCATGCGGAGCGCAGGCTGCGCAGCCAGCGCTCGCCCACCACCGCGCCCATCGCCAGCAGCGCGGGGTAGGCGCCGCACACGTAGTAGAAGCGCCCCTGGGCGAACCCGAACAGCAGCAGCGGCACCACGTACATCCAGCCCAGCAGGCGGTAGCGGCGCTCGCGGAAGCAGGCGAACAGGCCGGCCAGCCACACCGGCGCGGCGAACAGGTTGGCGTTCAACAGGAACTGGTCGCGCACGAAGCCGTCCGCGCGCCCCTGGTGCACGTCGCGCGCATGGATGGCCTGCAGGAAATGGTAGGACACGAAGTCGTGCCGGATCAGCCACACGAGGTTGGGGGCAACGATGAGCAGCGCGACGCCGCCGCCGGCCCAGAACCAGCCGCTGG
>JAKBDW010000319.1:0-4185 GCA_021834245.1 Pseudomonadota bacterium | reverse complement strand
GCGCCAGCCCGCCCAGCGTCATGATATTGATGGTCTCGCCCACCGCGTGCAGCAAAATGATCGAAGTGAATATCGACAACGGGATCGAAATGGCGATGATCGAGGTCGTGCGCAGATTGCCCAGGAACAGCAGCAACATCAAGGCCGTCAGCCCTGCCGCGATCAGCGCCTCATGCGAGACTCCTCTGATCGCCGTCTTGACGAATACCGACTGGTCCGCCAGCAACGCGACGTCGACGCTCTTGGGCAGCAGCGGCAGCAAAGTGGGCAGCCTGGCCTTGAGGTCGTTGACCACGTCGATGGTTGAGGCGCCGCCATTCTTGTAGATGGACAAGAGCAGCCCGCGCTGGCCATTCTGCTTGACGATATTCGTCTGCGGGGAGAACCCGTCGCGGACATGGGCGACCTCACGCAGGAAAGTCGTTGCACCGCCCACGGTCTTTACGGGCATGTTGTTCAGTCCCTCGATCGTCGTCGGCGAACTGTTCAGGCTGACGTTATATTCGGTCTCTTCTATCTTGGCGGTGCCGGTAGGCAGGATCAGGTTCTGGCTGTTGACCGCATTGATCACGTCCGCCGACGTCAGGCCTTTTGCCAGCAGGGCCTGCATATCCAGATCCACGGACACCAGTCGCATCTTGCCGCCGTAGGGCCAGGGAACGGCAACGCCCGGAATCGTCACCAGCTGGGGCCTCAGGGTATTGGTGGCCAAGTCGAACAATCCCTGTTCGGGGACATCCCTGCTCGACATCCCGAGCTGGATCACCGGGACGCTCGACGCGGTGTATTTGATGATCAGCGGCGGCATCATTCCCGGCGGCATCTGGCGCAATACAGTCTGCGAGACGGCCACGGTCTGGGCAATCGCGGTCTGGATGTTGACGTTCGGCTGAAAGAATATCTTGACCACCGCGATGCCGTTCAAGGATTGCGACTCGACATGCTCGATGTCGTTGACCGTCGTCGTCAGGATGCGCTCATGCACCGAAGTGATGCGGTCGGCCATCTGTTTCGGCACCATGCCGCTGTAGTTCCAGATCACGCTGATGACGGGAATGTCGATTTCCGGCAATACATCCACCGGCGTGCGCAGTATCGCAAGGGGCGTGGCGAGCAGGATGATGATCGCCAGCACGATGAAGGTATAGGGCCTGCGTAAAGCTAATTCAACAATCCACATCGGGGAAGATTACCTTATTTGATTGTCCTGAATTTCATCAGCACGCTATCCAGGGAAGACGGGCATTGCAGCCAAGAACAGGACTGGCTTTTTTACCATGCGACTAACAAGGCTTTTTTGTTGCTGGAAATCTGGATATTGACGGATATTCTGATTCAAAACGGATTGCAGCGAGCGCATGGCTAAATGATACTTTTATAACAGGGGGAGCCTGAGAATTTGTTCACGTTTTCATTTTAACGATTAACGAGGCCGGGTTGAGCGTGAATTTGTAACAACCTTGTACGGTATCCGTAACATGATTTGTGGTCGTCCAGACTTGATTTGAAGATATCGTCCGAGGTTCGGCCTTAGCGTCCGAAACAAAGGACTTCGAAATCTGACTGCTTAGTTGACCAAAACAGACATCAACGCTTGAATTCAGCGGACGACAAAAGCGCAGCTTTTGGCGGTCCGCTGGAATGATTTGTTGGGTGTGCTGTTATGCAATGTCAGCCCCGCTGGCGAATCGCTTAATGAATTCGACTCCTGCGTCCGTTACCCAGTACGTAAAAGTCATGGGAAAGCTTTTCGAGTAACCACTGTCGCTCTTGATATCGAAGTTCATACCCTGAACATGCTTATCTTCAAAGAACCCATCTTTAACAGCATTTGCGACGAGTAAATCGCCTGCTGCGCCTAATACGAAGACGCGCTCACCGGTTTTAGCAAGTAATTCAAATAACCTTCTCTCGAACTCTCCATATCGGTTGTTCAATATGCCGAGGTTATGCTTGTACATCTTTACGGCAAGCCGATCGATCTCCTTTTTTTGGTCGAAGCGTGTGTGACAGTTGGGGCACAAGGCGATTAAATTTTCAAATGAATTGTCTTGTGTCTCTGCCCAAGGAACGATGTGAGCGATTTCAGTGGTGGTGGCACGGCATGTTGGTATTGCACAACGGTGTCCAGCTTCCACGAGAACCGCGCGCTTCACGTCGGCTGGAATTGCATCTCGACTCATTGATCCTCCTGATCTGACGCCCAACAGTTATTATGCGGACGCCTGCGTCCGCATAATGATAAATGTGGAGTTGCGACTTTCATGACAACTTTCTTTTTAAATACACGATGACATCTATTGGCCTGTCCGCATGATAGTGAATTGAAAGTACGGACACAATCGAACATCAAAGATGTCTGCTTTGCACTACTCAGCCGACGTACGTAGTCAGAGTCATAACGACCGGTATGGCCGAACCTCGGACAAATACAGTTCACGACTTCAGATCCCAAGCACATGTTGGCAAAGCAATCGGCGCGATAGAAATTCCCGTTCGCAACCATGGCTTTCTCGGGCATCCCCAAACCGGTTGTTTGCGAAAAGGGCAGGCGGATGCCCAATGCGACCTAGAAGCCGAAATGCCTGAACACGCGTATGTTGATTGAATCCACCGCCACCAGATAAACCAGCACCAAAACCACCAGCGCGGCCAATAGCGCGATGTGCATGGCCGTCATGAATATGCCCCGGGTGGTGAAAACAAAGACGACGACGATATCCAGCAGGGACGCAAGCAGCATCCATTTGCCTGGCAGCGCTTGCCAGAAATGGAGGTGCAATGCCCGTTGCTTATTGCGCTCTGCGCGGGCTTACAGTTCCCAAGGATTAAAGATATTCGGGTACGGCGCAAAGTCCTGCACGTTGCGGGTGACCACGGTGAGACCGTGGCATTGGGCGGTGGCCATGAGCAGGCTGTCCATCACCGGCGTGGGTTGTCCGCCCAATTCGGTATGCGCGGCGATTTGCGCCCAGACGTGAAGGGTGGCGGCGTCGAGCGGCAGGATGCGTCCGGCGAAGCGTTGCTCCACCTTGCCCAGCCAGGCAGTGAGCTTCTGGCCGCGACGCGGGTCGGCCTTGCGCAGTTTGAGGATGCCTTTTTCAATCTCTCCCAGCGTGATGACGCTGATAAACAGGCTGGCTTCGTCCTGCTCGTCCAGCCAGGCGATCACTTTCTGCGCAGGGGTTTTTTTGGCGTATTCGGAAAGCGCGCAGGTGTCCAGCAGCCAGCTCACAGTAGCACTCCGGCAATGAATTTCATTCGTGGTGAACTTGTCGAACCATGAGCGGAAGACAACACACTGTCAATCATTTGGGATGCTTGCCCTTCGACAGGCTCAGGGCGAACGGCTTTACTGAGGCAGCTCATAACTCGATGTCGCGCCCGGTGTCGCGGCTGCGGGTAATGTCCAGGTCTTCCGCTGCGAGGTCGGGACGCAGCAGCGCGCTGGAGAGCTTGGTACGGTGGCGGGTGAGCCGGGCGTACTCTTCCGCCGAGATCACTACCGCCGTGGGCTTGCCGTGGACAGTGACCGTTTGGGCATCGCCGCCCGCTGCCCGCTTGATAAGCTGACTGAAGTTGCCCTTCGCTTCCTGTAGTTGCCAATGGCCCGTCGCTTCCTGTGGATGTCGTTCGCTGTGCATGATGTTCCCCATTAATTCTGGCCAGTCTGGACAGAATTTAGCACAAAGCATTTCGGGTGGCTACAACCCTTTTCAATTAGGCGTTCGCCTTGAACTTGTCGAAAGCTGTATGAATTCCTGGATAAAGTGTGCTGGATCAATAGCAGTTCGATTGTGACTGTTCAGGTGAACCGGACATTGCGGCAAGGCAATCGACGCGACAGAAATTCCCGTTCACAACCGGGTTTTCCTCGGGCATCCCCCAACCGGATATTGGAAGCAGGACCGGCGGATACCCTCGGCGACCTAGAAGCCGAAATACCTGAACACGCGTATCTTGATTGAATCCACCGCCACCAGATAAACCAGCACCAAAGCCACCAGCCCGGCGACCAGCCCGATGGGAATGGCGGTCATGAGTATGCCCCGGGTGGCAAAAACGAAGACGACGACGATATCCAGCAGGGAAGCAATCAGCATCCATTTGCTTGGAAGCGATTGCCAGAAGTGACGGCGCTCGCGCACCAGGTAGACGTTGCCCTGGCCGGTGAAGACCAGCATC
>JAKBDW010000037.1:0-4185 GCA_021834245.1 Pseudomonadota bacterium | reverse complement strand
TAGGAAAGGCGCACAGTCTTGGCGATAGATCGAAGTACGGCCTGCGCATGGATGCCGTGAATTTTGCGCTCGCGACCGACGATGGTTTGACTACGAAGAACTATGACCAGGCAGATCTGATTGTGGTTGGCGTGTCGCGATCTGGAAAAACCCCGACGTGCTTGTATCTGGCACTAACCTTCGGAATTCATGCGGCCAATTATCCACTAACAGTTGAAGATCTGGATGAAATCCGCATTCCACCGACGCTCAATTCTCATCGCTCGAAGCTTTTTGGATTAACGATCGATCCGGCGCGCCTTCAGGGAATACGCAATGAACGCAGGCCCGACAGTCAGTACTCCTCGATCAAGCAGTGCCAATACGAAGTACGCCAGGCCGAAGCGTTGTTTCGCCGGAATGATATTCCTTTTATTGCGACGACGACCATGTCGGTCGAGGAGATTGCGGCTTCGATTGTTCACCAAATGGGACTCGCATGGCAACAGTCATGACAGCACCTGGCCTGTCGTGGCAGCCGCCAGATTGGCGGGACGCGAGCGCATATGAGTTCACGCGCGGTCTGCCGCGCGGGCACTGGGCCTGGGAATTTCTACGCCTCAATCCAGGTTACGCTGGCGACTGGGCGTGGTTTAACGCCACCTGGAAAGCGCTGGAGGCTGAATACGGCTCTCCGCCTCACCGCGACTTCCATCGCTGGAAAAGCGACCCGCGGGCCTACCGCGTCTTGACGTCCGATTTAGAGGACTCGGGAGATGAGGATGCGGTGCTGATCGAGTGCTGGATGGGAAGCAAGTGGGGGTTCTACAAGTTTCCTCTGGATCCGGCATTGGATGCGCCAACTATCGGGGAACAGCTGGCCTGGCGTCCTGTGACTTGCGCTGCTCGAGAACTCGCGTCGAGCGTTGTCGAACGCATGGAAACCGCTCCCGGCCGGTCGCCGGAGAAACTTGTCTTGGAATTTGATTTGTCTCTGCCGCTGCGCGAGCAGTTAGATAGTGCACGCAATCTGGCGGTGGCGCGTCAAGCGCGGTTGCGCCAGTCCGGCAAGATCGTACTGCGGACAGTGCAATTTTGCGCTCCGGGCTGGATGGCTTGTTTGCGCGCGCTCGATGCGCGTGCGGCAGGCGCTTCCGTGGAAGAGGCGTCTGTTGCACTTCTCTCCGTGGAAGCGTTGCGTACTGATTCTTATGCCGCGCTTTTAAAACAAGCTGATGCCCTGCTGAATGGCGGGTATCGCGCCATTCTCTTGCTTCCGGATCGCTGATCGGTGGCGCCTTTGCATTCGACATGCCGAACGCCTGTTTTCAGGAACCCTGGGGCGCAGCCCTTTTGCCACCGGCATGAGAAGGTTGACAGTTTGTTCGTCGATTTGTCCGCAGTGCCAGGTGGATATTGGCAGGAATTGGTAGGTAGGGACTCAGCTTTAAGTCGCTGCCAGCAGGCGCGCAGCGACCATAGCGGTTTTGATGGCGTCGAGGTCGATGAATTCGGGAATAAGTCGGTAAACCTCGGGCAGAGTCTCCGGCTGCCGGCAAGCCGCGTGTTCGAGGCGCAGGCGTGTGCTTGGGGATAGGCGCTGCAGCGTCAACAAGCGAGCTGCGTTCCATTCATGATACTCCTCTACCAGGAAGCGCTTGGAGGCTTCAGCCCATTCTTCTGATACTAGTAATTCGGGAAAATCCGATTCAACTAGTCGCCGACCCAACAGGTCTTCGGACAAACGCACCCCTTGCAGTCCCGTGCCGCTGCCGTCCGGGTGACGCTGGAACCACTGGGCTGCGGCGAGCGGGCGCGCCGCCTGATTTACCTGGCGCTCGAGCACACTGCGGTGGGGTGGTGGGTGCGCACCGCGCGGTCTGGCCGCGTCGACAGCCTTTAGGCTGGCGGAGACAAATCGATTCTCTTCCGTAGAAAAGGCGATCCAATTGAGATCGTTGGGCATTGAAAGACCCATCTGTTGATGGCGACCGCTCAACAAAGCAAGGGGCTGGGAATTGGCTTTATCGAGTAGCCAGAGTTCAAACGGATCCTCCTGTGGGAAAGGCAGGCGCGGCCGGTTGTGCAGGGCGTTTTCGAGAACCTCCGCATCGCGGCAGCGGCCGATGCTTGTATGGGTCTGTTCCGACCACACACCGACCATTCGGAAATGACCCGACTCGTTCCGGCAGCGGATATGCCAACGCACACCGTCAAAGGAAAATGCCGTCGAATCTTCGACTTCCACAACCTGCAACATCCCTTCAAACGGGCTGAGGCGGCGGAGGCTGTAGTAGTGAACAGTCATTCTGTGCGCGCATGCGCTCCTGGCATGAACGGTCAATATACCACCGGATTTAGCGATTCAAAGAATCACGACGCCCCGATCGTCGGAAAATTGAGCTGTGTCGTGCGGGACGTACTTCGACTTACCGGGCAGCACACAGCGGTCAGGCTGAATGCTTGCGGGGAAACTCTAGGGCGTCGTCGACCCTTTGCCAGCACACACGCGGATTCTAGGCAGGATGATGGCGCAGACGCAGGTTCGGCAATGCAAACGTGTAGTCAGCAATGCCGGTGGCCGGTTGAAAATGAGCCGCCTCGGGAAGCTCTACTTCCATAGCGACAGGGAGATGGTCGGATAATGGATAATTCAGCACTTCCGTGCGACTAATATACAGTGTGGGCGATACCAGGATATGGTCGATGCTGTGCTGCGGCCGCCAGCTCGGGAAGGTGTTTAGCCCAGGTCGCGGTTCGCACAAGGAGGTGTTCTTAATTAACCACTGCATTTCTTGACTTTCGGAACGGCAATTCATGTCGCCCATAAGCACAACATGGCGCTGGCTGTTGACTAATTCGCTGACATAGGCCAGTTGGCGCATGCGCGTGCGCCGGCCGAGCGACAGGTGCAGAATGAGAACTATAAGCGAGTTCTCACCGTACCCGAATCGGGCGCTTAATACACCTCGCCCTGGTATTACTCCCGGCAGCTTGTGTTCGACAATTTGTGTAGGGCGGATGCGACTCAGCAGACCGATGCTGTGCTGACCGAGGGCGCCGAGATCGCGGTTACGCTGGCCATGCCAAAAGGGAAAGTGCGCCCTTTCGGCAAGGTATTCGGTTTGATTAATAAAGCCGCTGCGTAAACTTCCGCCATCCACCTCTTGCAGTCCGACCAAGTCGAATTCCCGCAACATGCGGCCGATAGCGTTGAGATTGTGCACGCGCTCCGCATAGGGCAACACGTGTTTCCAGCTGTGGGTGAAATAATCGCGGTAGCGGGTTGTTTCAATCCCGGCCTGTATGTTGTAGCTCAGCAGACGCAGACGCTGCATCGACTGCTGGCGGTCTGCCGTTTTTTGCGATCGGGTTATGGGTGGGGTCCTTTCGGTCGTCCTGCAAGCGGCGGCATTGTCGTAAATTCGCCGTGCATGTGAGTAGCCGGGGCGCGTTGAATCCGCGGTGCCGTTCAAAACACGCCGCAGCAATGGCAATAGTCTATCAAAATACGCCAAGACGAACCCCGCTCAGGAGATACGTTGGTGGCCAAGAGCCTTCTTCGGGAACACTGGTATTAGCGATCTAGGCCTTGATACTGACTTGCACAGGTCGCGAAAACTCTCGATCCCCCCAATGTCCGGCACTTTCTCAGACAGCACACAAGCTGGTTCGTTTCCGAAAGGTGCTGTCGTTGACCGGTTCTTTTACCCTAGCCAATTTTGCCGCTCTTTCAAGTCAAACGTTGGAGTTTGCGACGGGAGGCCGAGTTAATTGCATGGATGGATCAGGTGTTCGGCACGGGTCTTGCCACACCGTCATGGCAATCGGCAACCAGGATTCCCGCCGCCGCTGGCGGCCAATGCACGCAGCGACAAGCTTTAACGGAAAAAGAGTTCCAGATGCTAAAGGTGCGCGAGAAACTGAAGGGTGTGCCACTCGGCCTGATTGGCCGGCACAGAAAAATAAAAAACCCCCGGTACGTCAGTACCGGGGGTTTGGGTAAAAAGCCTGGCAGTGTCCTACTTTCACGCGAGGAAACCCCGCACTATCATCGGCGCTGAACGTTTTCACTTCCGAGTTCGGAATGGGATCGGGTGGTACCCGCTCGCTATTGCCGCCAGGCAATCCGTTTACGAGCAAGCGCAAGCGCTTGACTCGAAATAAAGCCAATTCAGGTAGTTAACAGCAAGGCATTGAGTATGT
>JAKBDW010000379.1:0-4191 GCA_021834245.1 Pseudomonadota bacterium | reverse complement strand
TACCTGTCGGAAACGGCGCTGCGCTGCGTTAAAATACCGGCAGGAGCGCCGAACCGCCGCCACCGATTACAGAATTGTGAACAGCAGTATTATGGAAGCCGAAAAACCAGTCCGCGAAATACGCATTAACCCGATTGTTCCCAGCGAGTCTGTCTTGGTCGCCACCGCGCGCAGCATGCGCCCGAAGAAAGCCGAAGCGCCTGCACCGCGCGACACGCGCCGTCACGTCGACACATGCCCTTTTTGCATCGGCAACGAGTCCATGACCCCGCCCGCCATCGCCACCTACCCTGCGGAGGGGCAATGGGAAGTGCGCATTGTCGAAAACCTCTATCCGGTGCTGGGCGACGACAGCGAAAACCCGAACTTGAACCTGGGTTTGCAACAGACCATAGACGGCTACGGGCGGCACGAGGTCATTATCGACCACAGCTCCCACGGCATAGCCATACACGAGATGACCGAACCGCACCTGGCACTGCTGTTCGGCGCGTACCGGATACGCATGGACCAGCTTTACCGCTCCAACCAGCGCCTGCGCTACGTGCTCGTGTTCAAAAACTTCGGCCCCGCGGCAGGCGCGAGCATTGCCCATACGCACAGCCAGATCATCGGCATGCCGGTAGTACCGGACAATGTCCAGCTTGAAGTGGCAAACAGCCGCGCCTACTTTACCAAGAACCACCGCTGCATATTCTGCAGCCTGATTGACGAAGCATTGACCTTCGAGGTCACGCTCTATGATCGCGAGTCGGGCGAAATCCGTCGCAGGATCGACGTCGGACAGTTCGTCATCGAACGCGGCGAGAAATTCATTGCCATCAAGCCGTTCGCCAGCCGCTACGAATGGGAAGTGCACATTCTGCCGCTTTCGCACCAGGCGGATTTTCTCAATAGCACGCCCGAGGAACACGCGGACCTCGCCCGCGTTCTGCAGCGCACCATGGCGCGTCTCGATGCCGTGCTAGGCGGCGCCCAATACAACTATTTTCTGCATTCGGTTCCGCACGGCGAGGATCGCAGCGCCAATGCTGCAAGTTTCCACTGGCATCTGGAAATCTGTCCACGCACCACCATACCCTCAGGATTCGAGCTTGGCTCGGGCCTGTTCGTGAACACGATCAGTCCCGAAGCCGCCGCGCGTACTCTGCGGGCGGTTGTGCTTGATTAAAAAAGGACTGTAACCTAAGACGATTCCCGATCGATGCGCTATACCGCCGCGCCGCAGGCAGGCAGGGCAAAGACCAAGGGGGTGGCCAATGGGCACGCTCAAAATTGGAGAAGAAGTTCCAGACATGGAAATGCAGGCCACGGATGGCCAGACCATCCGCTTTTCCGACCTGCGGGGAAGAACCATCATCCTCTACTTCTACCCCAAAGACAGCACGCCGGGCTGCACGACCGAGGGGCAGGATTTTCGTGATAGCTACGAAGACTTCCGCAAGCTCAACGCCGAGATCATCGGCGTGTCTCGTGACAGCATCACGTCGCACGAAAACTTCCGCAGCAAGAATTCGTTCCCGTTCGATCTGATCGCGGATACCGAGGGCGCGCTATGCGGCCTGTTCGATGTCATCAAGGAAAAGAATCTCTACGGCAGGAAGCACATGGGCATAGAGCGCAGCACTTTTATTATTGACAAGAAAGGAGTCCTGCGTCACGAATTTCGCGGCGTCAAAGTCGAAGGACATGTGACGCACCTGCTTGAGACACTCAGATCAAAATAGGCAATTTACATCCCGGTAACATCGATGCCCGAACCCAGAAAGAAGATTTTCGTACTTGATACCAATGTATTGATGCACGACCCGTCGGCGATTTTTCGCTTCAAGGAACATGACATCTATCTTCCTATCGTGGTCCTGGAAGAACTCGATCACGCGAAAAAGGGCATGTCCGAAGTTTCGCGCAACGTGCGGCAGGTGAGCCGCTTCCTTGACGATCTGATTGAAAACCGCGACGCCGACATCAGCAAAGGCCTGAAACTGCCTTCCGCGGCGGAATCGATCGAGACCGGACGGCTTTATTTCCACATGGATGCCGTGCACAGCCACCTGCCGAACGGGCTGGCAGACGGCAGTCCGGACAATGCCCTTATCGGCGTCACCCTGGATCTCGGCAAGAGCCACCCGGAAGCGGACGTGGTCCTGGTATCCAAAGACATCAACCTGCGCATCAAGGCGCATGCCCTGGGAATACGCGCGGAAGACTACACCAACGACCAAGTGCTGGATGACGCCAATCTGCTGTATACGGGCGCGATGAAACTTGGTCCGGATTTCTGGGAAAAACATGGCAAGGACATGGAGTCGTGGAAAGCCGATCAAGGTCGTACCTACTACCGCATCCGCGGTCCCCTGGCGCGCACCTGGCTGCCAAATCAATTTCTCTACGATGAAAGCGAGCGCGCATTCGAGGCCGTGGTCCGGCGCCTGGAGAAGGACACTGCCATCATCGAAGTTGTTAAAGACTTCAGCAATGCCCGTAACAGCGTATGGGGTATTCACGCGCGCAACCGCGAGCAGAATTTCGCCCTGAATCTTCTCATGGATCCGGAAATCGATTTCATCACGCTGCTTGGCCATGCCGGAACCGGCAAGACCCTGCTTAC
The DNA here is from genome assembly GCA_021834245.1 of Pseudomonadota bacterium. GTDB lineage: Bacteria > Pseudomonadota > Gammaproteobacteria > Acidiferrobacterales > UBA6901 > JAJXUF01. Next base: position 1,580 of record JAKBDW010000379.1, on the reverse strand, counting down.
GCTTGCCGCCGCGCTGACCCAGACACTCGAGGAAAAGCGCTACAGCGAGATCATCATGACGCGCGTCACCGTGCCAGTCGGCGAGGACATCGGGTTTTTGCCAGGCACGGAGGAAGAAAAGATGGGACCATGGATGGGAGCACTCGAAGACAACCTTGATGTGCTCAATCCGAGCGACCACCAGGAGCACGGCGCCTGGGGACGCGCTGCCACGCATGACCTAGTACGTAGCCGCATTCGCATCAAGTCGCTCAATTTCATGCGCGGCCGCACGTTCCTCAAAAAACTGATCATCATTGACGAAGCGCAGAATCTGACTCCTCATCAGATGAAGACACTGGTGACCCGCGCCGGTCCCGGCAGCAAGATAGTCTGCCTTGGCAATATCGCGCAGATAGACACGCCCTATCTCACTGAGACGACATCAGGCCTGACGTACGTGGTCGACCGTTTCAAACAGTGGGAGCATAGCGGGCACGTAACGTTGCAGCGCGGCGAGCGCTCGCGCCTGGCGGATTACGCGACGGAAATACTCTAGCGTTCGATAGACAGCAATCGCTGTCGCGGCAACGATATGCAGAAGCGTACCGCTGCAGAATGGCCGCCCGCCTGGCGGCCATGTCGGCGCAACGACCTATCTGGCGCATGCCATCACGCCACAACAACAAGTGCTACGAGATCCGAACGTTGTTGCATAGCTCGATGCAGCAGGAAAGAGTTCTGCGGCAACCGCGTTCGCCAACTGCGCCAGTGGTGGCGCATTGTAGCGCTAAAGATTGTTGCTCTTCGGTACGGCCGTGACCGGTATCGAACCGCTGTTCCCATTCTTGCCTTGCAGCTGCTGCTCTCCACGAATCTGGGCGAGCGCCAGAGCGGCTGGTCGATAACCGGCATAAGCCGCAAGCTCATAATAAAGTTGCGCCTGGCCAAGGTCCTTGGGCACGCCGATTCCATTCTGGTAGAGGTAGCCCATCTCGTATTGGGCAGGTACATAGTGCATATCGGCGGACTTCTTGAACCAGGCTGCCGCCTTGGCATCATCCTGCCGGACGCCGAGGCCACGCAGGCGCATTTCGCCAAGATTGCACATCGCGGCTGGACCATGGTGGGCCGCCGCCTTCTCGAACCAGTATCTGGCTTTGGAAAAGTCTTGTTCTATCCCGTTGCCCCGCAAGTAAGCGAGCCCGAGCTGATTCTCCGCGGGCACGTTTCCGGATTTGGCCATGCGTTCCAAGCCGGCAAGGCCCAGGGTATCGGCATGCGCCCGTCCGACAGCCGCGAGCGTGAGTACGGCAAGAACGACGAGTAATTTCCCTACAGCCTTTTTCGATTGATCCATTCGAATTCTCCTGCCGAACGAATTTGTTGTCCTTAAATGTTTTCATTATAGCAAACCCATACCGGGGGAAAGGGCGCCGCGAAACAGTGTTGCCACGTCATGAAGCGCACGTGCAAATTGTACTGATTCTTAGGTTGGATTGGGCAAAATAGGAAATTTCGCCGGACGCCGGCTAAACCTGGTCAACGACCAGGTCCGCAGGATCCAAAGCGTTGAGATCAGAAGAAACAAGAGTTGCGCC
>JAKBDW010000170.1:0-4192 GCA_021834245.1 Pseudomonadota bacterium | reverse complement strand
GGGTTAGGCCAGACCCACATTTTCACCCGCCTGGCGGCTTGCCAGAGAGGAGAGCTCCTTGAACAGCTCGGTTCCGCTTTGGTCGTTTACCCAGCGGTCTCCCGCTGCCTGGTAATCGTAGTGGTAACCCCCTGACTTGGCGGCCACCCAGATCTGCTTGGTCGCTCCCTGCTTGGTAATGATGATCTTGCTGCCATCGGCGAATTCCAGGGTGAGGATGTCGCCGGTATTTTCGAACTCGATATCTGTGCCGCTTGTTTCCACCGCCTGTTCGATGCGTAGCAGTGTTGCCGTAACCTTTTGGTTGAATTCCGCTTCGTTCATTGGCGGGTAGTACCGGATTCAGAGAGTGACATCGATGTTACCCAAATTGCGCTTGGCATAACAGGTGCCGGAGACGCTGTTTATCGTTATCCGCTGGCGGGATAAACTAGCACCCGACCCGACACGGAGCCCGTTCATGAAGTGCCGTCGATGCACGCTGTATCTGCTAACCATCCTGGTGTTTGGGGCTGCACTGCTTTCCGCCTGCGGCCGCAAGGGTCCCCTCTATCTGCCGGATCGACCCGCGCCGCACAAGGCCGCTGCGAATTCCGCGGCTTTTCGCTAGAGTCTCCCTATGGATCTGTTCGAGTATCGAAACGAATGCCTGCATGCCGAAGGTGTTGCTCTTCGCGACATCGCCGAGCGTGTGGGAACTCCATGTTATGTCTATTCGCGCGCCCATATCGAGGCCAGATGGCGCGATTTCGATCGGGCATTCGCCGCCCGCGATCACCTAGTGTGCTATGCGGTCAAGGCCAATTCCAACCTGGCAGTGCTCGGCATTCTTGCGGGCCTCGGATCGGGTTTCGACATTGTGTCGGTCGGTGAGCTTGAAAGGGTTATCCGTGCGGGCGGCGATCCGTCGCGGGTCGTGTTTTCCGGTGTCGGCAAGACCCAGGCCGAGATGCGCCGTGCGCTGGAACTTGGGATTCACTGCTTTAATGTCGAGTCTGTGCCAGAGCTAGAGCGCCTGAATTCGGTCGCCGGTAGTGTCGGGAAAAAGGCACCAATATCCCTGCGAATCAACCCGGATGTCGATGCGCGTACGCATCCATACATCGCGACGGGACTCAAGGAGAGCAAATTTGGCATCGCCGCGGCTGAGGCAGTGGCGGCGTATCGCCTCGCCTGCCAGATGCCGCACCTGCGCATAACCGGTGTCGATTGCCATATCGGCTCGCAGCTGACGGATCTGGACTCTTTTGCGGACGCCAGCGCGCGCATTATGGCCCTGGTTGCGGAACTGCGCGCGGCGGGCATCGAATTGCTGCATATCGATCTCGGTGGTGGCCTCGGGATCCGCTACCGCGACGAGACTCCGCCGGCGCCCGGCGAGTATGTAGCCGCGCTGGTGCGCGGCGTGGACGGAGCGGGCGGCAGCCGTCTGCGTATTCTGATCGAGCCCGGCCGTGCGATTGTTGGCAATGCCGGCGTGCTATTGACCCGCGTGGAGTACCTCAAGCATGGCGAAACGAAAAATTTTGCCGTGGTCGACGCAGCCATGAACGACCTGATGCGGCCGGCGCTATATGATGCGTGGCACGATGTCAGACCGGTGCTACGGCGTGCTGGCACGAGCCAGGCATATGACATCGTCGGACCGGTGTGCGAGAGCGGTGATTTTCTGGCGCGCGATCGCGCCCTGTCAGTGGAAGCGGGCGACCTTTTGGCTGTGTGTTCGGCTGGCGCCTATGGTTCGAGTATGAGTTCCAGCTACAACACACGCGCGCGCTGTCCCGAAGTAATGGTCGATGGCGGCAGCTTTCACATAGTGCGTCGCCGCGACACCCTGGATGATCTGCTGGCGGCCGAATCGGTGCTGCCTGAGTGATTGCTCGATCATGGTCTCCGGTGCGGCGCAAGGCGCCAGCTGCCCGGTCCCGCCGCCGCGCGCTAATGCGGCGTGTGCCAGAGCCGGAACTCATGGACGACGCCGAGCAGGCGAAAGCTTATGCGCTTGCCGACTTTGCCGAGCCGCACGACCGTTTTGTCGCGCAGTTCCGCGAGCATTTTTCCAACCACGATCCGCGCCAGGTGCTTGATCTCGGGTGCGGGCCGGCGGACGTGATACTGCGCTTCGCCCGCGTCTATGGGCAAAGCAATATCCTCGGTATCGACGGCGCGCGGGCAATGCTCAGGCATGCGCACGCGGCGGTTGCCGGTGCCGGACTGGATGCACGTGTCTCCCTTCTTGAGGCGCGCCTGCCGCAGCGATTGCCCGGCAATCCCTACGATACAATTATCAGCAATAGCCTGCTGCATCACCTTGCGGATCCGGCAGTGTTGTGGCAGACGGTCGCCGAAAACGCAGACCGAAATGCCGCAGTGTTCGTTATGGACCTCAGGCGGCCTGCGACGCCGCGCAAGGCGCGGCATCTGGTGGAAACCTACAGCGCGGGCGAACATGCCCTGCTGAAACGCGATTTTCTCGACTCCTTGTGCGCCGCCTACCGACCCGAGGAAGTGTCGTGCCAGCTTAGAAACGCGTCGCTGGAACATTTCACTGTCGCGGCAGTAGGCGACCGGCATTTGGTCGTTTGGGGTGTGCAACGCTGAGGACAGTCTGATTATGACGGTGTTCAACAATCCGCCGGAAGAACAAATGCGCGCACTGCTGGCGCGCGTGCGCACCATTGCCGTCGTTGGTCTTTCTCCCAAGCCCGGACGCCCGAGCTATGAGGTTGCCTCCGCCATGCAGCAGTTCGGCTACAAAATAGTGCCGGTACGGCCGGCGGTGGCCGAAGTCCTGGGCGAAAAGGCCTATGCCGACCTTTTTCACTTGCCGCAGCCGCCAGATCTGGTAGACGTGTTCCGTGCTCCAGAACATGTTGATGACATCGTTGACGCCTGCATCACGCTCAGGTTTCCGGCGCTGTGGCTACAGGATGGAGTCATCAACGTGGCCGCTGCCGAGCGCGCACGCACGGCCGGGATCCAGGTAATTATGGACCGCTGTGTCTTGCGCGATTATCGTGCATGGTTCCAGGGCGGTAATTCAGCCGCGCCCCGGCCCGGCGACTAGTTCGACTTTCCTGCCTTGCCCTGCTTTACGGGTTTCCTTGGCACGGAGCGCAGGGTAATCTAGGCACATGTCTTTGGCATTCACCAAAATGCATGGTCTCGGCAATGATTTTGTCGTGTTCGACGGTGTCCGCCAGAAAGTCATGCTCACTGCGGAAAAGGTGCGGGCGATTGCCAATCGACACATGGGCATAGGCTGCGACCAGGTCTTGCTGGTCGAGCCGCCGACACGGCCGGATACCGATTTTCGCTACCGTATTTTCAATTCTGATGGCGGCGAAGTTGAGCAGTGCGGGAATGGCGCTCGGTGTTTCGTGCGTTTCGTGCACGATCATGACCTCACGGCCAAAAGCGAGATCGCCGTAGAAACGCTGGCTGGAGTGATATATCCGCGTCTTGAACCCGATGGCCAGGTCACCGTCAACATGGGGACGCCACGCTGGCAGCCCGCCGATGTGCCGTTCATTGCCGATGGCGCGCCGCGCCGCGGAATCGTCTATGATTTGGAGATAGGGGGCGCCATCGTGTCGGTGAGCGTCTTATCCGTGGGCAATCCGCATGCAGTGCAGGTTGTGGAAGATGTGGATCGCGCACCGGTTGCAAGTCAGGGCCCCCTGGTCGAGTCGCATGCACGCTTTCCGCGCCGGACAAACGCCGGATTCATGCAAGTGCTGGACCGCAACCGCATCCGTCTGCGCGTTTACGAACGCGGTGCCGGTGAGACACTTGCGTGTGGTACCGGAGCCTGTGCGGCAGTGGTTGCGGGACGCCTGCGCGGACTGCTCGATCGGGAGGTTGAGGTACAGGTGCGCGGGGGGCTGTTGCGCGTCGTGTGGGACGGGGAAAGCGAGCCCGTGTGGATGACCGGTCCTGCCGCAAGTGTGTTTGAAGGGCAGGTCGATCTTGAAAGTCTTTGAAGAAAAAGCGGGGACGCAAGTTGACGCAAAAGCCATCAAATGACGAACAGGACAGCGAGCTATCCTGGGAAGAAGCGGTTGCACGCTACCTGGAGGATAACCCGGACTATTTTGAACGGTATCCCGACGCATTGGCCGCCCTTAATGTACGGCACGCTGATGCCGGGGGCGCGCTATCGCTGATTGAGCGGCAGGTTCGGGTGCTGCGC
>JAKBDW010000503.1:0-4195 GCA_021834245.1 Pseudomonadota bacterium | reverse complement strand
CCGATACGAACAACCAAATACGGCGCATAAAACAAAAAAGGGCCCGCGGGCCCTTTTTTGCATGCTGTCATGCCAGGTTACAACATTTCGTCGGCCTGACCGGTTTACTTCCCGGCAAGAAAACGCTTGTCGGCTGAACCTTCGACGCCCAGCTTCCACGCGCCGCGCGTCTTGGCATAGTGCGTTGCCGCATCGATATCGGCAGAACCGGCGCTGCGGTCAATCGAGAAATTCTGGCCAGGGAAAATGAGGTCTGGGCCGTGCGTAATCTTGTCGCTGTTGGCCTTGTAAATCAGCGGCCACTCGTAGGGGTTGCCATAAATCTGGCTTTGGCCGGCAATCGTCCACAGGCAATCGCCGCGCGCGACCTCGTAACTCGAGGTCATGCTGGATTGCGTCGGGGCTTCCGCCGCAGGTGCGGCCGAAGTCTGGGAGGCCGGAGCGGTCGCGGCCGGAGCTTCCGTCGTGGGAGCCTGCGCGGGCTGTTTTGAGGTGGTGGCGCATGCACCCAAGGCCGCAACCATCGCGACCATCAATGAGGCCTTCAGGCCTTCCGCCAGATTTTTCGTCATTTTTCTGCGTCTCCAAACAAAAAAGGGGGGGGTAATTATTCTTTCGCAACTTTAAGTGCTTGACAAAAAACTAGCATTTCACTCGTTGTGATGTCAAGAAACTGCATGTTTATAATGCCTCTATTAGAACCCATTCGTCGGTCGGCAACAACAATTCGGAGACTGTATGGCAGTTGTCATATACCATAACCCGAGATGCACCAAATCAAGGCAAACGTTGCAATTACTCGAAAAGCGTGGACTCGAATTCAAGATTGTGGACTACCTGCGCACACCGCCCGATGCCAGCGAGTTGCGCAAGATACTGAATGTGCTGCAATTGGCGCCGCGCGAGATCATGCGCAAGAACGAACCTGAATACCGACAGCTGGGCCTCGACAATCCGGACCTTTCAGATGCAGCCCTGATCCGAGCCTTGCAAGAGCACCCTCGCCTCATTGAACGGCCCATTGTGATTTCCGGCAATAAAGCAGCCATCGGTCGTCCGCCAGAAAATATATTGAAAATACTGGAATGAAAGCCATGCCCGACATTCTCGTGCTGTACTACAGCCGCTACGGCGCGGTAAAGGAAATGGCTCAGCACATAGCGCGCGGAATTGAAAAGGTTAACGGTATGCATGCCCGCATCCGTACCGTTCCGCCGGTAGCGCCCACCTTCGACCCCAGCGCCCGAGATATTCCTGAAAGCGGTGCGCCCTACGTCACCCACGATGACCTAAAAGACTGCTCCGGGCTCGCCCTTGGCAGTCCAACGCGTTTTGGCAACATGGCGGCGCCGATGAAACACTTTCTCGACAGCACCGGTCCATTGTGGCTGTCTGCCAGCCTCGTCGGCAAACCGGCGGCGCTGTTCACATCAACTGCGACAATGCACGGTGGTCAAGAAACCACGCTGCTGTCCATGATGCTGCCGTTGCTGCATCACGGCATGCTCATTGTCGGTATCCCCTATAGTGAAGAAGCACTGAGCAGCACTACCAGTGGTGGAACCCCTTACGGTGCGAGCCACCTGGCGGGAAGCGCCAATGACCGCCCGATGACGGTCGAGGAAAAAAATCTCTGCCAGGCGCTCGGGACGCGTCTGGCAACAGTTGCGCGGCAGCTCAATAACCACGTCTCCGAGTGATTCACCCATGACCGCCGCACAACGCATGCGACTTCTCTACGCTCTGGCCATCGGCACGTACCTGGCGCTGATTGCGCTGTCGATCCTATGGGAGGGTTGGCTCGCGCCTACACCGAATTCGCCACCGGGTCTGTGGCTCACCATCAAGTCGGTGCCACTGCTGCTGCCGCTCTTCGGCCTGCTGCATGGCAAACCGTACACCTATGCCTGGGCAAGCATGCTCGTTCTCGTCTACCTTACCGAAGGTGTCGTGCTGACTTTCACCGATCGCGCGCAAACAATATCGGTACACAGCGTGCTGACCTACGCCGCCATCGAGACCGCATTGTCGCTTGTGTTTGTTGTGTGCGCTCCGTTTTACGCGCGCTTGCGGGCTGTCGAACTGGAAAGCGCAGCCAAGCAATAACCGGCGTGGAGGCGGCGCCGGGAATCTACGGAGTCCCAGCGGCCAACAAGCTGCGAATGAACGGAATGGTCAGTCGACGCTGAGTTTCCAAGGAAACCAGGTCGATTCGATCCAACAGACTGAACAATGCGTGCGTATTGCGCGGATAACGCGACAAAACATAGCGCGCCACTTCCTCGCCCATGTCCAATCCGCGGTTGCGGGCGCGCAAACGCAATGCTTCCAGCTTCTCGTCATCATTCAGGGGATGCAACTGATAGACGAGCCCGGCTCCAAGACGCGTCGCAAGATCAGGCAAGCCCAGCCCAAGTTGCGCGGGCGCCGAACTCGCCGCAACCAGCAACGTTCCTGCCCGGCTGCGCAGACCTTCGTACAAACGCAGCAGCGACTGCTCCCACTGCGCGTCACCGACCACGGAATCGAGATCGTCGAGACACACGAGCGCGGCCGACTCCAGACCTTCCAGGAAGCCCGGCACGAGCGCAGCCTTCGTGCGCAATGGTACGTAGGCCGGCGCAAGTCCAAGATCCTGAGCCAGGCGCGCTGCCGCCTCAAGCAGATGCGTCTTGCCGCATCCTCGTTCGCCCGCGAGAAATATCTGTTCGAATTTCCACTGTCCGCCGGCATGTGTTGCGCTGTCCGCGGAACGCTCGACCGCGATTACTACATTCGAAACAGCTTCACGATTGCGCAACATATGAAAATTTTCAAACGACGATGCGTCGCGCAACTGAACGTTGAGGGCCAGCTGGCCGCGCGCAGACAAATGCGTGATCATGCGCGCCGCGCCGGTTCTGCAGTTCCGTCGCGTGCGGCATGGCGTGACGAAAAATGGCGCCCGATAACGGCCAGCGTGGCCGCCGCTGGCAGCGCTAACAGCACCCCCATAAAGCCAAAAAGCTGCCCGCCTGCCATGACTGCGAAAATTACCGCTACCGGATGAAGGCCAATGCGTCCGCCAACCAGATAAGGCGTGAGGACCAAGCTTTCAAGCGCCTGCCCGATGCCAAAAACGACCCCTACCCAGGCCAGTGCCGTCACGTCGTGAAACTGAAGCCAGGCGGCTAAACCGGCTGCAAGCAGGCCGGAGATAAAGCCCAGGTAGGGAACGAAACTCGCCAGTCCCGCGAGCATTCCGATGAGCAGCGCAAGCTGGATCCCAACCAACCAGAGACCGGTTGAATAGACAAGAGCCAGCACCAGCATTACCGAAAGCTGCCCGCGCAGGAAGGCAGCGAGGACTTTGTCCGTTTCGCGCGCAATTTCGATCACTGAGGCCCGGCTACGCGGCGGCAAGATGGCAGGCAGCTGCGTCGCGATCCTGTCCCAGTCGCGCAACAGATAGAAGGTCACCACCGGTACGAGAATCAGGTTCAATCCCCAGGTTGCGAGTCGCACGCCGGAACGGGTCACATAGGAGACAAAAAGCCCGGCGAAACTGCCGATGTCCTGCCAGTGCTGGATAAGTGCATTTTTCAGCGCTTGCATGTCCAGGCGCGTCGGCGCACCGACGGCTTTGCCGATGCGTGTCAGCCAGGTGTTTTGAACCCAATCGAGATAGCCGGGTAACTTGGTTATAAAACCGGCAAGCTGTTGCTGCACTTGCGGGATCACACCGACCAGGAGACCTGTCACGGCAAGGGCAAACAACAGGAACACCAAAATAACTCCGAGCACTCGCGGAATGTGCCAGCGCTCAAGACGAGCAACGACAGGACTGGCCACATAGGCAAGCAAACCACTGAAAAGAAACGGGGTGAGGATCGCGCTCAACAAATGCAGCAAGACTCCTGCCACAGCGGCAGCCAACATCCACCACACCCAGGTGCGTTGCGATTCCGTCATGGCGTATGCCGCTCACGCTCCTTTGCGGCCGACGATGGGCGGTCGGATTCCGGCGTGCCCGACACTGGTGCAATATCCTTCATAAATCCCCAAGTCCAGAGGTAATGGGCGCCGCTGGCTACGGTAGTTATCAGCACCAAATAGACGAGACCTTCTACCAACAACGGAAATGCAAGATTGGCGGCTTCCTGGATCAGGATCACAGACACCAGGGCAATTTGCGCCACCGTGTTGAACTTGCTCA
>JAKBDW010000519.1:0-4202 GCA_021834245.1 Pseudomonadota bacterium | reverse complement strand
GTTCTTTGCCTCAGATGACTTTGGAGAAACGCTGGTTGCGCTGCGACCGCAGATATCGATCAAAGACCATGCATATGTTTCTAATCAGAAGCTTGCCGGCCGGCAGTACCCGAATCGATTGCGCATCCAGTGTCAACAACCCATCGTCTTGCATAGATTCAAGCTCTGCGAGCTCTGTCCTGAAATAGTCTGAAAATAAAATGCTGTGGCGCGCCTGTATCGCCGTCAGGTCCAATTCAAAATGACAAATCAGTTGAGTAATAATTTCGCGTCGAAGCAAGTCATCCGAACTCAGTTCAACGCCACGCATTATTGCCAAGCGCCCTTCATCAATATGCTTATAGTATTCATCAAGCGTGCGAACATTCTGGTTGTAGCAGTTGCCGACCTTGCCGATTGCTGTAATTCCCATAGCGACGAGATCACAGTCGGCATGAGTTGAATAACCTTGGAAGTTCCGATACAGGGTACGGTTTCGCTGTGCGATTGCAAGTTCGTCGTCGGGTCGCGCGAAATGATCCATGCCGATGTAGACATAACCTGCAGCTCCGAGCTTGTCGATGGTGAGTTGCAGAATATCCAGCTTCACGGCAGCAGTGGGCAGATCGGCCGCGTTGATGCGTCGTTGGGGCTTGAATAGCTCTGGAAGATGCGCGTAGTTGAACACTGACAGTCGTTCTGGATGCATCTCGATAATTCGATCGAGCGTTCTTCCGAAGCTATCGCGACTTTGATGCGGGAGACCATAGATCAGATCTATATTAATGGAACGAAAGCCGCTGTCCCTGGCGGCATTAATGACAGCAATAGTTTCTTCTTCTGACTGAATCCGGTTCACGGCCTTTTGGACGACCGGATCGAAATCCTGAACGCCGAGACTGATGCGATTGAAGCCGATCTCCCGCAATATCCTTATCGTTTCTCCATTCGCTGCACGCGGATCGACCTCAATGGAGTATTCCCCGCCATCATCACTGCGCAGGTTAAAGCTTCTTGCAAGCGTCCCCATGAGAGCATGCATCTCAGGGTGAGAGATAAATGTCGGTGTACCTCCCCCCCAATGTAACTGATCTACCCGCCGCGCGCGGTCGAACAGTTCTCCCTGCATGGCGATTTCCCGGAAAAGGCGCTGCAAATACGGTTCCGCGCGCGAATGATCCTTGGTGATCACCTTGTTACAGGCACAGTAGTAGCACACCGTTCCACAAAACGGCAGGTGCACGTAAAGCGACAAAGGCTTTTGCGGGCGCAGATCATTGCTGCGTGCGGCGGACTCACGATACGCGTCCGCGCCAAACTCAGGTCGGAACTGCACCGCCGTAGGATAGGAGGTGTAGCGCGGGCCACTTTTGTCGTAGCGGCGAAGTAGCTCGGGCTGGAAACTAAGGGTATGGTCCATAGCCTATGATTGCGGTACCAAATTAGCCGGACTTAGGGTAAACCAGACCGGCATCAAGTCACATGATTTGCATCAATTTTGGGACTGCCGCTTCATGAGCGACTTAACCCGTACTTTTGATACAAAGCAACCAAAAGATTCGGGATTTACTGCATATGGCAGCTGCTTGAAGGAATCTCCAGGCCACCAAGCCACTAAGGAACGGCCGCGTAAAGTACCCAATTATCACATTTTTTTATGAGAAAAAGGAGCCAACCCTGAGGCGTCATAACCTGTATTTGGCAATTTTTCTGTCTGGACTGCTGACAACCTAGGTTTTCGCTCGGATGGATGCCGGCCCGGACGGTCCCTCCCGGCCCGGCGCACCTCAGATGGCGCCCCAGAGACAAGACGCACTATGAACATGGCCCATGAATTAGTGCGTGATATGGCGTGGACCATGACACAGATGCAGGAACACCTGGGTACCATGGTCGCGACCATGGTACATCAACTAACCTTGGACCATGCGCAGACCAGTGATATGGCGCGGACCATAAATCAAATGTCGATCACGACACGCGAAATGTCACACGAAATGGCAAAGGGAACCATGGGGACTTCGGAGGCCGCTCGCGTGTGGGAACACACCCGAACCATGAACCGGATGATACAGTCGCTGCAAGCAGAGAAAGGCGGCGGGCAGCCGGCGATGAACGATATGGCTTCCCTTTCGGCTCGCGCCTTGACCGAAAAAACGGCGTCGGGACTTGCCAGACAATGGCTGTTGCAGACATGTCGATTCCCTTGATTCGCCGCACTCCAAGGGTGCCTGCGGTATCGACCGCGGCATTTAACATCGGCTCGTAGCAGCGCCGGTACACCGCCTGCGTCAATAGCACGGACGCCTGCTTCTCTCGGACTCAGGTTACAAACACTATACTGGTTCTAAATGCGGGACAACCCGGCATATTGCCGCAACCTCCGTGTATCGCATCTGCGGTCTAGTTGATCAGGATCAAGCCTGCGGGAACTGTGCATACGCTAACATACTGCGCGATTTGGTCTAATCTACCGGGCGCGAGACAGAACCTACATGGATCTTCGACTTCAACCAGTTTTTTTTGGTCTGCGGGTTATCCCAGAATCGGTCCATTCACATTTACTTGCCGCCTTGGTTACGCGATTTATGCGCGGGCAAGCAATTGAGCGACGACTATCGGTTCTCAATGGCAAACGCATTGATATCGGAATTTCCGATGTGCCCTGCACGCTGAAGCTGTCTGTCCGCGACGCAGCGCTTCGAGCGGCCGGTCCAGGGCGGTCTGACTGGGACGTTCGGATAGTTGGAACTCTTGCCGACTACTGGAAACTCGCGACGCGGGCGGAGGATCCGGACACTCTGTTCTTTGCGCGCCGCCTTTGTCTTGAGGGCGATACAGAGACCGCCCTGTACATAAAGAACCTGCTGGATGCGTTCGAGTTCGACTGGGAAGCGCACATCGTTTCGGTATTTGGCGAACGCGCCGGCGGGCTGGCGGCATCGCTGGCCCGAAGTTTCGTCGCAATTAATGCAAGACGGCCGCGCGAACCCAACTGACATACGCCGCCCCAGACCATCGGCTCCATGCGCGTACTCCTTGTCTACTCAAATCAGACACGTGACTTACTGGCGGCGCCGCCAATAGGTATGAGTTACGTCGCAACTGCTACTCGCAATGCCGGTCACGATGTTCGGTTTCTCGATCTGCTACTGAGCGAACAGCCACTTTCTGATCTTCAGTCCGAGCTGACAGATTTTCGGCCTCAAGTAGTAGGCTTTTCCGTGCGCAATATCGACAATGTAGTTCATCAGCGCCTAACCCGTCATCTGGGAGAACTGGCACAGATGATTGCCACGGTCCGTCGGGCGAGCACAGCCAAGATCGTGCTTGGCGGTCCTGCCATTTCGGTGCTGGGCGCGACCACGCTGGATTGCCTGGATGCTGATTTCGCGGTGATCGGCGAGGGTGAAATAACGTTTCCAGAACTGCTGTCCGCCATAGAAGGGGGGCGTGGACACGAACATGTAGCCGGCGTCGTTTATCGAAAGGACCACAGAGTCGTCAGTTCTGGCCTGGCACGCTTGCCGCAATTCGGGCCGTCAGGCATGGAACAATGGGTGCGTTGGCGCGACTACGAACGGCGGGGCGCAACATGGGCAATTCAGACAAAACGCGGCTGCCCGATGCATTGCAATTACTGCGCCTATCCCTCCGTCGAGGGCCGCGCAATGAGACGCCGTTCCGCAGCCGATGTGGTTGATGAAATAGAAACAGTCTCTGCCTCGGTTGGGCCGCGCACTTTTGAGTTCGTCGATTCCACATTCAATCTTCCGTCTGAACATAGTGCGGAAATCTGCCGTGAGATCATTCGGCGCGGTATCCGGGTCAATCTGACTGCCATGGGAGTCAACCCACTCAATGTTTCTCGGGAACTTTTTTCTCTCATGAAACGGGCCGGTTTCAACTCCATGATGATTACCCCGGAATCCGCAAGCGACACAATGCTGCGCAACCTGAGAAAGGGCTTTTCCAAAGAACATGTGCGCCGCAGCGCGGCGTTAGCGCGCGATTCCGGCATCTCAAGTACATGGTTCTTCATGCTGGGCGGTCCTGGCGAGACCCGAGAAACTGTGGACGAAACCGTTTCCTTCGTCGAGGAGAATCTTGACTGGAAGAACTGCCTCTCCATATTCATGACTGGAATTCGGGTCCTTCCCGGCACGGAATTGGCCCGTGACGTTATCGCCCGAGGGGAACTCCCCAGAGAGCAGGACTTTTCA
>JAKBDW010000441.1:0-16998 GCA_021834245.1 Pseudomonadota bacterium | reverse complement strand
GACTTCTTCAAAGTTCGAGAGATCTTCAATCGCTGTATAGAAGATTCCATATCCAGCACGCAAACTGTACTTGCCAGACGCTGGAGCAAAGGCAATCCCTATTCTCGGGGCAAAATTGTTGTAGCGCGTGGGTGTGATGGTTCTCGGGATTCCAGGATCTCCAGGAAATACCATTCCAGTTGGAGCATTTGGAAATACCTTGGATTGCTCTCCTGGAACGAAGGTGGAGAGCATGTTTTTGGTATCGTACCAAGGCTGACTGACGTCCCATCTTAGACCATAGTTGAGCGTTAAAGTGGACCGAACGCGCCAACTGTCTTGCGCATAAGCGCCAAAATAATGACTGCGAGAATTCAATTGTGTATTTCCTGCCTGGGAAAAACTGTTGGGAGCGCCAATTAGATAATCCGCGAAGTCAATGCCTGTTTCATCACCATTAAAACCGAAACAACCATTTGGGCAACTGGTGTTGCGCTCATTGATTTGGTCGTAATGAAAATCGATGCCGGCTTGGAAGGTATGGGTCCCAAAAGTTTTCATGAAGTTGTCAAGGACCTGCACAGTGTTGTTGGCCTGCCGGATGGTACTGTTTGTCGTCCCGAAATTGACTTTCTTGAGAGCAATCACCGGCACTCCCTCATAAGAAGGAGTCACTGCACTGAGTCCGCCTGTATCGTTCCACGGCGTATTGAAGCCTGCATTCGCAATTGCTCCTGAAGCCACACCCCCGATAGGTTTTCCGAGGGTCCCGGAAACCCTAAAGTAAACTAGCCTGACGTCGTTGACAGTGGAATTGTTTATCGGCGTTGTCAACCCGAGATTGACCATCTGCGTGAAGCCTGTGTTAGCACTGGAAAAGCCCGGGACATTGGTATGGCGAAAGAAAGGAACAATTCCGTTGAAGTGATCCCTGAAGTAATAGACAAACAATGCGCCCATGCGAGTATTCGCGTCTACACGAGCAGACCCCTTATCATCCGCCAAAGTATTGGCGTATGCAGTGGTGTTGAACTCGCCATTTGGAAAACCTGGGGTTGGCGTAGGGATGTAATGCAGTAGATTCTTGGAAACGGGATCGAATGCTGATGCCGGGATTTGTGCATTTGGAAAGACGCACTCTGTGGTCGTTATGCATCCCGGCGTGTAGTACGGCTCGCCTTGGGTTACGGTATATCCAAGCCTATCAGAGAGTGTGGTTGCCCAAGCTGTTTGTCCACTTCCTGAACCGCCGACGGTGCCATTTTCTAAAGCTGCCTCCAGTGATGGGTCCGAAAAATCACCTGTTCTCTCTGCTAAAGAAGGCACGACATAGGTCTTTACCTGGGCAATCGTGTTACGCGTTCCCTGATAATCTATAAATCCGAAGATTTTATCTTTGCGGAGCGGAGCGCCAAGTGTACCGCCGAACTGGTTCTGTTTGTACGGGCTTACCTGTGTAGAGAAATAATTTCTAGCATCCATGGCTTGATTGCGCAAGAACTCAAAAGCGTCTCCGTGAATTTGATTGGTACCAGACTTCGTGACTACGTTGATCTGGCCGCCACTGTAGTTTCCGTATTCCGCATTGTAGTTATTCGTGATGATACGGAATTGAGCAATGGAGTCGAGATTGGGAATCATTCCCGCTGCACCATGGGCGCCTTCTTCCGCATATGCCCCGTTCACCAAATAGCCGTTGGAGCCCGGTCGGCCACCATTGACGCTTTGATCCCCATTTGTGAGATCACCCGAGATGGTTCTCCCACCGATGCCGGTACCGGTTGTAAAGTTTGTTATGTTGTTCGGGGAAACGCCCGGCTGCAGTGCGAGCAGATCAATATAAGAGCGACCATTGAGCGGAACGGAGGTCATCTTGTTGGATCCGATCACTTCTCCCATCTGCGTGCTCTGCGTCTCGATCCGGAGGGTCTCGCTCTTCACGGTTACCGTACTCGATACGTGCCCCAGCTCCAGTTTGGCGTCAATTCGAATCAACGAGTTCGCATTCACCGCTATTCCGGTCTCCACATAGTCCTTGTAGCCGGGGTGGCTGATTGCGACATCATATGTGCCTATCGCGAGGGCGGGGAAACTGTAAAATCCGGCTTCATTCGTAGCAGTGGTACTTTGGATATTGGTCGCTAGATTGGTCGCTGTTACTTTGACTCCCGACACCACCGCCCCACTCGGGTCGGTGACAGTGCCAGAAATCGCTCCTTTGATGTCCGCCCGCGCACAGGTTGATACCAATAGAAAAACAATTACCGCACCTGCAGTTAAGATTCGCTTCATCAGTCGACCCATATGAACAGTCCCCGCATTTCATAAATGATTGTTCGGCGTGGCGGATTTCGTGTAGACCTTATCGCACGGCGAGTGAAAATCTGCAAATTTCATTACGTATGCTTGCGAACGATTTCACTTCGGGATTTAGTGTTCATCAGACATGCAAATATGTCAAGAATATTTTCACGGGCTTGCAAGTTTAGTCGCTTGGTCGCTTTTCACGTTCGCGTCTGCCCATTTGTGAGATGAAACGACTGTATGAACACTCTCATTCCCTGGTGATGTCGTGAATTTTGTCTTGCAAAAATGCGTCACTTATGAGTAATGTTACATGAGCGCTTTGCATTCTCTTCTGTTATGGACACAACCTCGAATCACCCAGCGGCGGCCCGGAAATCGAGGTGGGAGGAGCTTCAGGTGAATATCCCTGATTCGGCAGCTCACTGGAGCAGCCCGGTAGCGGGCGATGGATTTGCGCGGTCAAGGATCTGGCAACAGCCTAATTTGTGGTTGGCAACCCTGGATCGGATTTCAAAAACCTGTGCACAACTCCCGCTGCGACCTAGCTTTGTCCAGTCCCGGGTTCTCCTCACCGGTGCCGGAACGTCCGCGTACGCCGCTGCAGCGATTGCATTTGCGTGGCCCAAGGCCACCACGGCGTCAGCATCAGACATTCTTTTTGAGACTGAGAGGTACATCCATGGAATCGATGTCGTAATTTCCATCGTCCAATCGGGCAATGGTCCGGAGAGCGTTGCTGTCAGCGAACGGATCCACCAGATTCGTCCGAAAATCGCGCAGTGGGAGATCAGTTGTAGTCCTGAGGAAAGCGTTGTTCACTCGCCATTTGTTCACTCGATCATTTTGGATCCGGGGAGCGCTGACCGTGACCTGGCGATAGCGAATTCTTTCTCCTGCCTGGTTTTGGCAGGAATTTTCCTGATCGACCCTACCGGAGTACGGTCGGCCGTGCAAAAAGCGCGGGTGGAGGTGCGAGCAAAGCTGGATGCAATCGATCAAGCGATGCGGACGGTTGCACAAATGGCACGGCATAGAATTGTCCTGCTGGCTTCTTCCCCATTATTCAGTTGGGCCCAAATGGGGGCAGAGAAAATCACGGAGACGACCGCGGGGAAGTTCCCTGCAATAGCAGAGACCTATCTCCGCCTGAGGCATGGCTCTATGAGTTTTCTTGAACCAGATACCATGTATTTCTGTCTGCTCTCCAGTGAACCATCACGGCGCCGTTATGAACGGAATCTGATCCGTGAACTGCGAGCCAGGCATCTCGGGTACTGGGTCGGGATATCCGCTACAGCGGAACGGACGGAACTCTTCGACGCAACTATTCCTGCTATCCTTCCCGCTAACGATGATGTTTCCCGGGCACCGTTTGAGATCATCGCCCCCCAACTACTGGGATATCACCTTTCTTTGCGGGCTAAACTTGACCCGGACAGTTGAGGCACATATCGTGCAACGGAAGGGTGATCATTCAGTCGGCGGCACTGATGTTTCTACGACCATTGTCAAAATGACAGGCCGCATATATTTAGCTTTTAGCAGTGACATGAAAAAATCGGCTACCTGCTTTTCATGGGTACTTCTAGATAATTTTGTGTTCTGCTATCGTTGTTTCAAAGTTAAGACCGTTCCCTGGCGGTTGTTCCCGTTTGGACGCGCAGAGAACCCATGAGGAATGTGCGGAACGGCCTTTGATTGGTAAGTGCAAAAGTATGAGTAATAGAAAAGGAAAGATCGGTCTCCGGGAAATCGCATCCGCAGCGCAGGTAAGCGTTGCGACCGTTTCCCGCGTTCTGAACGGAAGTAGTAGCGTCGATCCGGCTACGCGGAAGATAGTATTAGACACTGCAGCAAAGTTGGATTTCGATCTTTCTCAGCGAAACAAAACCAAGGCCGTCGCCTTTCTTCTCTGCAATCGCATGCCGCTGCATGTTTTTCAATCCAGAGTCCTGATAGGGGCCGAGACATTCTGCGATGCGCATGGATGGGACATTGTGTTTTTGTCCTTCAACTATTCTCCCAATATCCCCTCGAAGGAACTGCCTTTGCCCAGGGTGATTCAACGCGGTGATGTAGTACGGGGAGTGATTTTGGCTGGCAAAAACTCCAGCAATCTGATAGAGCTTTTAGACCATAAAGGCCTCCCATCGGTCGTCCTAGGGAATAACATTCTTGGCAAGCAAACAGATTTTAAGAACACAGATGTGGTTTCTTCTAATGATATCCAAGGCGGTGAAGACACTGTCCGGTATCTGCTTAGCTTAGGCCATCGCCATATCTGCTTCGTGGGAAACCTGCGCTTACCGTGGTTTGCGCGTTGTTCTGAAGGCTATAGTCGCGCCATGAAAGCCGCTGGACTGGAACCTCGCCAGAGCAGTATCAATTCCGAAGATGATACGGAGATCGGCTATCTTGGCACCAAGTCGTTGCTGGCTAGGGGTGAACCTGTCACCGCTATCTTTGCTGGCAACGACCAGTCGGCGCGTGGTGTTTATATGGCCCTGCGCGACAGCGGCTTGAAGATCCCGGAAGATGTCAGTGTCACCGGTTGCTCCGATACGATTGGAGGATTATTATATCCAGCGTTGACCACGATCCGTGAGTTTCCCGAGCAACTGGGAAAGAAAATGGTAGAACTGGTCCTGAATCGCATCGCCGAGCCAGGTCAAAAGCCACAGCTTGTTACTATGCCAATTGAGCTTGTCAAGAGGGATTCCTGCCGTCGCATCGACGGTCCGCAAGAAATAGCGCCGGAAAAGACACAGCATAGCCCAACGATCGACTAACACTGCAAACCTGTTTAGATGCAAGCATTGCACATTTTTCATAATGAAAACAAAGCGCCGTTCGTGAGCCGGACGAACCCTCACGCATGTGAGCCTGTGACCGATGGGCGGTACAGTCGCGGATTCATAAGGCTCCGAGAACTTTTACCAAAGCGATCCAGTGGAAATCATGCTCAGCAAGAACGTCATTCAGAAATGCAAGTGGTTGATGATTGCACTGTTCACAACCATGCCGCATACCTTGCTCGCTCAAACCCGAGAATGTAGACCGCTTGCAATGGAAACGGTATCAAAGATATCGAAACCGTTGGTGCTATATACAGACATCCAGTCGGGGCCAACATTAGGCGGGGAAGATAATCATGGAATATACCTTTCAATTTTTGGAAAACACTCTGGTAGAGCTAATGCTATTGGCCACCAGACAAAAGTACTTATTGGCGATCACTTTGTTGCCGCATACCGCTATTTTGGACCTTTCCGCGGAAGGTCGGATATTCAGCAGATCACCGTGCAGGTAGGTCGGTTGGACGGTGCGACGCAGGGAACACCGTTGCCTGTGATCGTAGACGTTGCAGGCGCCAGATCGAACACCAATATTACTTTTACGCCAAATCGTGGAACTATCTACTTCGTAGACAATGTAAGAGGCAATGATTCGACTGCGGCTGCTGGAGATATTACACGCCCTTACCGCTATATCCAGACTCAGACCCCGAAACAAGGTGGTGTCTGGCCGCATGTGCTGCCAGGAGATTTTATCGTCATGCGCGGAACGGGCAAACCATGGCAGGACACAGGGTTCGACGGCTATTTTGTTCGCTTTCAAAAGTCCGGTACAGCTCCGAGAGGGCGGGCAGGAACCGGGCCTATAACCTTGATGGGTTACCCAGGAGAAGATGTCTTTATCGACGAGACCTATGCCGTCTCCCCCAGGGGAGCGATTGCCGGCATCAATGGGCCGCACGGTATCACCGTACATCGTGCAGCTTCGGATGCTGTGGCCACCACGCGTTCATCCGACGACCCAAGCGTGTGCGAGGAAAACCATCACCTACTTTGCAGCCAATGAATCACAGTCGCCGACCTGCGCATCGAAGGAGGAGGTGATGATGGCCCGGTAAACTTGGAAATAGGTGGCAATCATTGGCGAGTGGTCAACAATATATTGACCGCCAAGACCGCTAAGCCGACTGCCAGATCAGGCGGTATTACAGGCGACGGCTTCGATGCAGCTTTTCTAGGGAACACAATTCACGATATCGATTCTTCCGATCCGGGATTGGAAAATCACGGTATATATATAGACGGCCCAGGATCATACAAAATTGAATACAACTACATTCACAATATTTCGGGGGGCAGCGGCTTTCAGGCTTATGGGGACGAAACGTCAACCGGGTCATTTGTAATCAATAACGTCACGTTCGACCACAATTGGATAGACCATGTGGCCAAATACTGTATCAACCTAGTAGACAATGCAGGTAGAGGTTTTATTGTGTATGACAATGTCTCGTCATTCTGTCGTATGGCCGGCATTCGTCTTAATTCTAGCTCTTTAGAGGAGGCTAGAGTATATAACAATACATTTTATGCTGGGGACAGTTCAGGTGATTCTCATTATGGCATCATAGCTATCGACAGAAACTTGAACCATAATGCACTATCGATGCTTAATAATGTCTTTGTTCCGTGGCTCCACATGGCTTACAAGGGTGGAGATGCACCACTTTCAACATTCTCGCCTTCCGCGTACATCTCGCACAATCTATATTTTGGAGGAACTGGGAGCCATGGATTTGATTCCGATCCTAGTGTTAAGGATCCAGATTTTGTAGACGGTGCATCTTGCGACTTTCATCTGATGCCAGCCAGCAATGCCGCTGGTCGCGGCTCGCCAGTTGTAGATGCAGTCGTGACAAACGATTTCGATCTGGTCCAGTATCTTCGCAGCCAACCTTACTCTATAGGAGCCTATGCTTACCGAAAATAGTACTCGGTAGTGTTAAGGACAGTTCCTATCACGGAAAATTTGGATATTTGCTCGCACCTTAAATATCTGTAGAGGTGATTCCGAAAGCATGAATAGTTTATATAATTGCCGAAATTGGTTGAGAGTGACGATTGTTTTTGTCCTGATTGTATCGATGTATCAGGATTTAGTCTATGCACAGCCAAGAAAGCAGCCTCGATGGGTAGGTACGTGGGCAACCTCACCTATGACGCCCTCTATAGATGAGCAGCGTTCTTTTTGCGACGTCACACTGCGAGAGATTGAGCACGTTTCTCTAGGTGGAAGTCAGATACGAATCCGGCTGACAAATGAATTCGGTGTTACGCCTCTCACCATTTCTGCGGCGCACATAGCCCTAAGCGCCTCTGAAAGTTCTATTCAGCATGGAACGGACAGGGAGCTTACGTTTGGCGGCCGAACAAGCGTGCAAATCCCTGCGGGATCTATAATCTTCAGTGATCCAGTAGAACTGAAGGTGCCGCCGCTTTCAAACATTGCTGTAAGTCTCTATTTTCCTTCTCAGTACATACGGAATGTTACCATTCACGATGAAGCTTTGCAGGCAAATTACGTTGCTCACGGCAATGTAACAGCTTCGCAAGCCATGCCCAGAGCAGCAGAGATCGATTCCTGGTATTTTTTGGATGGTGTGGATGTTGTCGCCTCTGACAAGGATGCTGGAGCGATTGTCGTATTGGGCGATTCGATGACGGAGGGAGCATATTCAGGTCTAAGTGAGGACCATCGATGGACAGATTTTTTGGCCAGACGACTACAAGGGTACATGCCGACTGCTAATCTGGCGGTCTTGAACGAAGGCATTGGCGGCAACCGGATATTGAATAACGGATATGGCCCGGATGCACTTTCACGCTTTGATCGGGATGTGCTGTCACAGAGCGGTGTCAAATACTTGATCATTCTCGAAGGGACAAACGACATTGGGCATCTCGTCAAGCATCCCGTCGCTGAGATCACTGCGGAGCAATTGGAGATAGCCCTCGCTCAAATGGCGGGTCGCGCTCATTCTGCGGGGATCATAGTGTATGGGGCGACGATGAATCCCTTTGGGGGAGCAGGTTATTATTCCGAAAAAGGCGAGGAAATCCGTGAAAAGGTGAATCAGTGGATTCGCACATGCGGGCTTTTTGACGGCGTGATCGATTTTGATAAAGTTATGCGGGATCCTAAGAATCCAAAGCAATACCTGCCTGAGTACGACCACGGTGATCACCTCCACCCAAACGATTCCGGATACAAGGCCATGAGCGAAGCCGTTGACCTGAATTTCTTCCGATAGATCCCACCTATATGCCTACTCTGGAACTGTGACGATGAGCAATACTTCGATCTCTTCCATCTATTTCCGAAAATGCTACCATTATACTTGCCAATTTACGCATCCAAGCGCGCGCGCTCAGATGCTTGGCTTCGAGGCTGGACATTCATGTTCCTTCTGCGTCGTTCCTATAACCGGCCATGCGGTTACTACAAACGCTGAGGTATATCACAAACGGTCAAGCCAGAAGCAAATCACAGCCGAAAGAGAGAATTTTTTCCTGAATGTTTCTTGGCAGGCTCTTATCTGTAATAACGATATCGATCTCAGAAAAACTTGCAACGCGGGAAATACTTCGCTTATAGAATTTGCTTGCATCGGCTACCACAATGACCTTGCGGGCGATGCTGAGCATGGACTTACTTACCATAGACTCTTCAAGATTCCCGCTACTTACGCCAAAGTCCGGATCGCAACCTACGGCCCCGAGAAATAATTTATCCGCTGAAAGCTGACTGAGCATGTCTTCTATTCCACTACCAACGATCGATGCCGAGTCGGCCTGTAAAGTACCTCCCAAGATGATCGTCTGAACACTGCGGGAACCCAGTAGCTGGTTGGCGATATTGACCCCATTCGTAATCACCTGAAGATGTCGCCTGGTTTTGATTTGTTTTGCGATCTCCTCGGTCGTCGTACCAGCACTCAAAACAATTGTTTCGCCGTCTCGAAGGAGCGTTGCAGCTAGAATGCCAATGCGGCGCTTCTCTTCGCTATGCGATTGCGTGCGCTCTGGAAAAGGTGACTCATAAATTTTTACATCTGGATTTACTGCGCCACCATGAGATCGAAAAACGAGCCCGCGTTGTTGCAGTTCGTTCAAATCGTTACGGATGGTAACAGGGGAAGTATTGAATTTTTCTGCCAACTCCTTGACTTTAACCCTACCTTCAGCATTGACGATCTGCATAATAAGTGCACGGCGTTCGTCCGCCATTATCCCGCCTGCAGGTGATTCCTCTTTATCTCGCAAGAGCATACAACTCCGTCAAACGGTTGAAAGGTTCAGAGTCCTGTTCACCGGCCGACTTCGAGTGTCGATGATCCGGTGACGCATGTGGCGATGAATCGGCAGGTTGGCCCAGCCTGCACTACTGACAATATAACTCTATAAAAGATTGGGACTCATCTCAATTCGCCTATTCATGTGGGCCACCATAATCCGGTACAAAACCTGCTTCCCTATATCCGTATATAGGTATGATTTCTGGATCAGTAAAAGGGGGTGTAAGTAAGCATTATCAGCAACAGATCGCCGTCGATGAAACCTCTGAAAGTGAATTGCTTGAGCGCAAATACCGCACGCAGGCAGAGGAGGATTTCAGACCGGCGGTATCGTTGGTGGATTCCGCGGTCAGAAGGGCTGGAGTTGGCATTGCACAAAGAGCCGAGGCCCGGCAAGCAGCAGGCGCTAAACCTAAACTTGCCCGGCGACCTCTCGCCAATGGCGTGGAGTTCGCCACCGAAGGGCAGACCTCGATGCAAGGTGCGGCTGATCGTCAATGAAACGGTAAACCGGAGACGCGGTTGAAAATACCCATCTCTAAGGTCTAGATCCCTGGGAACCATTTCACAGCGTTGTCGTGGTAGAGTTTGCGAAGAATCGCAGGCGGCAGCGCTAGACCTTGCACCTTCTTGCCGTGGTACTCCACATAATCGTCTGTGGCCAGATAACGCCACTGGTTGGCGTAAGCATCCTCCCAGTCCTTCTCCGATTGTTCCGCTTTATCCTTGGGATAAAATTCAAAATCATTGTCCGTGCCGTAAATCAGCCGATCCTGATACTTTGTAATGAAAGCAATGGCCTTGCCTCGTGGCAGCATTTCAAAGTATGGCATACGACCCGCCAAATCCACGGCGAAATTTGGATAGCGGTCGAAGTGTGCCCCCAGTTCATCGAAATTTGCTTCCATGCTTCCCAAGTGGGCACCAACCACACGCAGGGTAGGATTCATTTCTAAAATATGATCGCGCGCCTGCAATATCTTCTGCTTTGACGGAGCTCCAGGTTTCTTGTACATGTACCACCATGGTTCTTCTTCCGTGTAATACGAATAGTCATCGGCGTTCGGGTTGGGCGGAGCCCATAAAGTGTCTGGATCAGCAAGATGTGCAATCAAGGTCTTATGGTGGGTCGCAATGTCCTTGTAAATCGGTTCGAACGCAGGGTTGTCCGGCATGATGTAGCTTCCCTTGGCGTCCTTTAACTGCATACCCACGTTCTTCCATATCTTCACCGCAATGGCGCCATTGGCGAAGTCTCGGTTCAGTTCACTAATTGCATTTTTGGCAAAGTTCGGACTTCCAAATTTGTAGGGATCGAAGGTAGTGCACAACCTCATGCGGCCTTTGTTCTGGTCAATAACACGCATCGCCGCAGCGCGCTCTAGAGGCAACGAGGTGTTCAACTTAGCGTGATTGTCAATCACAAGGATGTCGATCAGGTGCAGATTCAGGCGTTCGATCATCGCATTGAAGACCGGCGAGGGATGGTAGATGTGCGTATGTGAATCAATCGGGTCAAGTGCAGCGAATTGCTTTAATTCCGATTCCGTAAATGGACCACTGACAAACTTCGTTATCTGGACTGCCGTAGAACCATGATTGGGGACCTTCACCGCTTCCTGCCTTTTGCATCCGGCAGTCATTGCCAGAAGCGCCGCCAACAATGCGAACTTCTTCATGCGAACCTCTTTCTCCTTGACTCTGGTCGGATTGGAGCTGTGGTTAGACGTTCTGCAACGGCTGATCGACGACCTCTTCTTTCTTTGGGTCCCAGTAGAGCCTCTTTCCGCTCCAGTACGCCTGTGCTGCCATGGTGCAGACAATCGAGTGCGAGAAACCATTGTCCACCGTCGCAACAGGTTCTTTGCGATCCCGCATGGCTTCCAGCCAGTTGATCAGGTGCGGCGCATCCGCATCATCGGGACCATGAGAATTTGGCGGCGGAGCGCCGGGCACGTGTACTACCTCTGCCGTATAGCCTGGCGGAGTTTCGAGCGGAACTTTCGTGTAAACAACGCCAGCGGGGCCGGGATCATATTCCTTCCGGCCGCCCTCATCAGTGATCACAAAGAGTGAGGCACCTTCACCGCCATAATTTTCTATGGTGCCGTCACGTCCTTGAATGCGCGAGAAGCTGCGATAACTATTTCCGAATGTGGTTTTGTAGGTGTACAGAAAACCCTTTGGATAGGTGATGGCCGTAACGCAAGTGTCCGGGTTCTCTCGTTCATCCGGCCAAGTAAAAATGCCTCCGTTCGCAACAACACTGACTGGATAAGCCTCGTCTGTCCACAAGTGCACCAAATCGCTGCCGTGGCTCAGCCACTGGTCGAATATCCCCGACGAATATTCTTTGTACAGTCGAAACTCTAGGTATACATGGGGATCGAAGGATCGGTAGGGCTTGCCTAGCAACCATCGTTCCCAGTCCGTGTCCTCTTGGCGCAATAGTGAGGGTCGATCGTATAGCCACTTCTTCCACTCCAAGTCTTTGTCCATCAGCATTTCTGGAGAGATGCCCGTATCCACATCCACAAAGCGCCACCGCTCCTCGTTGACATGCCATTCCTGCTCCACGTTGACGATCTTGCCGATCTTCCCTGCGCGAATCAGATCGCGGACAGCGATATTGTATGGTTGGCCGCGATGCTGCGTACCCATCTGCACTACCTGCTTGGAGGCTTTCACTACATCGCGGGCCTGCTTCGCTTCTGACAAGACGTTCGCAAAAGGCTTCTCAACATAACAGTCTTTGCCTGCCTGCACCACGTCAATGCACAACTTTGCGTGCTGAAAGTCGCCGGTGGAGATCATGACACCGTCTATGTCTTTGCGCGCCAGCATCTGTTCCAGATAGCGATACGTCTGCGGCTCCAGGTTCATTTCCTTTTTCACCTGGGCGACCCGTCGCTCGCGAGCCTTGCTCCATAGATCGCAAACAGCCGCAATTTCCACTGGGAATTGCTTGTTTGCCATCTGAGCCATGTCCACGTAATCTTCGCTACGGGAGCCGCATCCCACAATTCCAAGCCGTGCGCGATCGTTGGAGCCGAGAATACGCGCGTAGGATCTGGCATCCATCCCAGTAGCCAGCATCGCTACGCCAGCCTGTTTCACAAAGCTCCTGCGGTCGATCCTAGTTGCATCTTGTTTGCTCATTCTCGCCTCGTTACGGGATCTGTCTTTCCAGAGATGAACTGAACTATGCATCTTGGCCGGCAAGCAGGCCCTTCAATTCTCCGGCGGAATCCTTATCGAGGTACAGCGTGCAATCTGGATGCGTACGCAATACCGTTGCCGGGCAGGCAGTGCTAATCGGTTCGATCAACGTGCGATACACAATATGCGCCTTGCGCGGTCCAGGGACAGAGGCAATGAGTTTTGGCACGCGAAAGAGTGTAGGAATCGTCAGGGTGATGGCGCGCTCCGGAACTTCGTCCAAGCTTTTGAACCAGCCTTCGGCAAATTGCTGCTGTTTGCACTCGGCGTCCAATGTGACAACTTTCATATCTTCCGGATCATTGAAATTGGCCACGGGTGGATCATTGAATGCTAGATGTCCATTCTCCCCTATCCCCATCAAACACAACTGAGGATTAGCAATGCGCACCTTCTCAGAATAATCGCGACAAAGCCGGCTCAGGTCAGAAACTGTGCCATCAATTTCATTGAAGCCCTTCATCGAGACACGACTGGTCAGGCGCTCTCTCAGATATCGGCGAAAGGAAGCGGGATGTTCGGGCGGCATATTTTCGTACTCATCCATATGGAAGCCGAGGACACGGCTCCAAGGCAGGCTAGGAATCATAGTCAGCGCACGCAGTGTATTGATCTGAGATGCTCCGGTAGCAAAAATAACCCCTATCTCATCCATACGCTTCGCCATCTGAAGCAATTCAGTCGCGGCCTCTCGTGCTGCCGCCTCACCGGCAGCCTGGCTATCCGAGTGAATCTCAATTTTCAATGTGCCCACCTGAAAATGTTCAACTTGCTTCGTGGTCATTTCCATGGAGTCCTCTATTTGCTGTGAAGTTGATTCCATCGCCAGGACGTCTCCTCAAGCCATCCGCTGGCGGGCCGAGTGAACCACAGAGTCGAAAGGATGATGATCCATTCTTTGAATGCCCTGCCGATGTTTCGAATCCCCGATATGCTTCATCTCATTTTCGTATTCTTGTGTTTGCTTTCCTTTTATGGGAGCACACTCTTTCCTGCCTGTCAAGACCGTTTAGGTGGGGTCAGCAGGACCTCCCTCGAGGGAAAAACGGCCATTTGAGTCTTGTAGCCGAGCCACGGAATCCAGTCGCTGAGACAACTATGCTTCGCAGGCATAAGTCTAAAGGCAATGTGGCCGCTGATCGGCAAACCTGCAAAGCCCCATAGCGCAATATGCAAAATACAGACTTATTTCTGATCAGTCCGCCTGGCAAGAAAAACTATTTGAAAGGAGTTACGCTCGCAGATGTGTTATATCCATGCACATACAACCATGGCTGTTTCTTCCCGATATCCATATCACTGAAGCTTCCAGTAATTTGTACCGTCTCTCCGGGGAAGACAGTTACATAATTGTCGCTATAGAGGATGGGCAGAACTTCATTCCCACGCTTTCCCTTAGTCACACTAACTCTCTCAAAGAAAGCAATATATTTCGAGCTGTTCTGCAATCGGACGAAAAATCGACTCCTGCTTTTTGATCGGTGCACGACGCCGGTTACTTTAAGTGAAACACTCGGCATCGTATTCAGCGCGGTGAAGTCGGCCCAGCTTACCTGATTGTATGGAACGTCGCTATCGTCATTGGTAGGACTGCCAAAATCATCCAGCGTCGTGGACTGCCAATAGACATTGTCGACTATATTTGCACCGGCAGCATTGAAGAGATCGCAACGGACGAAGTAGGTGGAAGTCAGATTCTGCAATCGCGGGATTGCGAATGCCAGTGTGACCCCTTGTGCCGGTACAGAAAGGTTGTGAATTTGTCTGTCGTACCGAATCTTTCCGAGTAAATCGTAGATACGTACCCGGATGCGAAGTCCCCGTTGCGCTGACATGGTCTGGTTTGTTACTCGAATATTAGCCTTGCTGTGGTCGCCGGTCGCATAGTAGTCAAACACAACGCTCAATGGCCGCAAGCCTTTTTTGGCTCCAAAATATGCGCCGCCTGGTTTCATATAGTAGTCGTAAAGATGTCCAAAGAATGAAGGCCAGGCATTGTCGAGCATCCAGTACATCAGCATTTTGTGGGTCGCCCAGCCGTTGGCAGCCCAGTCTTCAAACTCCGCCCGGGTAGTTTCGTAGTGCGCAAGTTGCGCCTTACGTGCAAACTCCTCCGCGCTGGTTGACACCCCATAGCGACGGTCTACAACCAGACGGATAGTTGTCAAGTGGTTGTTGCCTTTGTGCGCACCGGCATGGAAGTACCAGAATTCATTGATCGGCCATAGCTTGTTAGCCGGAATGAACTTCGTCAGAGATTCATAGGGGAGTATCACCTCATTGTCGCCATACTCCGCAGTAGAACCACTGGCGGCTGGGTATTTGGAATCGAACCAATAGGAGGGAGGATGCCACCGGTCTACCCCAGCCATTCCGATTCCGTCCCACACCTGCTTCCCACGACCGTCGGTATTCCCATTTCCGTCTGTATCCACCACCGCATTCTGCCAATGAAGGTCTTGCAGAATCCGTCGATAGTCGTCGCGCAACGGCTCCGGCGGCAGACCGTCGCTTCCATTCGACCAAAGAAAAGCAGAAGCATGGGAACGCAACATCAGAATCTGCGAATGGAGACTTTGCCTCGCAACCCGCTGGTCCTCCGCATCCCATTGGCCCCATTGTTCCCACTTCGAGCAGCACATCCAGCCAACCATCACGGGAATTCCGGCCCGATCGGCCAGCTCGAACATATGCTCGTCGGAGATCTTCGCTTCCCAACGCAACATATTCAACCCCAGGTCTTTCACATAACGGATGGTTTCGGCATCTCGTTGAGGGTCGTAGCGGAAGAGAAGATCCGGAGTGTAATCTGCACCGCGTGGTAAAAACTTCTTCCCGTTGATCTGAAGATAAAAATTGCCCTCCGCTGTGGGGCTGAAGCGCGTATCGTTGTCACGATGCTGCGTCACCTTGCGGATACCGAACTGAATCGACTCTTCATCGGAGAGTTCGCCACCGGTTCTGAATTCAGCATGAAGGTCATAAAGGTTTGGACGGCCCATGGTGTAAGGCCACCACAAGTCCGGATGATGCACGACGAGTTGCGAATAGACCGCAGGGATAAAGCTTACATCCCGCACCTCGCCCGCCTTTAGGAATATTGGCTGTTTCACATGAATGCTTGGCTCGCCTGGACGCGATATGGTGGCGCGCAGAACTCCATTCACGCCGCTGGAAGTGCCATTCGCAACCACCGCATACACTGTCAGGCTGGCAGGATCCGTCGCCGGAAGCGGCAAGTCTGTGTTAACCAGCGCATTCGAAATCTTCACTGGTCCGGTAACATGAAGATAGACCGGCTTCCAGACCCCTGCATTCCGATCTGCAACCCACCCTTCTCTATAGTGTGGGGACCGAGGAGCTTTCGATCCCAGGTATTTCCAATCCAGCCAGTCGTGCCAACTGTCCGCGAGTTCCACTCCCGTCACATCTGGAATAGCGCGCTCTGGAGTGACCTTGACGGCAAGGACATTGGTCTCTCCAGGCTGCACGATACCCGTCACATTAAACTGATGGGCAACATACATGCCAACGATCTGCTTGTCACCCGCAAGCTTCTTGCCATTCAACCATATTTCCGCTCGGTAATTGATGCCGGGAAATTCAAGCCAGTAGACCTTCTCTCCCCGCGGAACCAAAAAACTCGTTCGATACCACCAATCCTTCTTATATAAGTCCTGCGGAACTTCGGTCAGCAGGTTCATCCCATAGTAAAGATTGGGATAGACTCCATCTTCCCGCAGTATCTCCAATACCGTCGCCGGCATACGACGGATCGGATACCACTGTTTGGTACTGAAATCCTTTTGCGATATCACTGCGCCGGATTCCGGGACTCTACTCGCGGAAATCAGCTTCCAACCTGTTGATAGCTCCGTACGTCTTGGAAAACCGGCTGCATAGCATCTGTGCAGGCAGCACAGAACGCTCACGGATAGCAGGGCAAAGAATAGAAATTTACTGGATTGCCTCATTGCACTCTCCACTTGGATCTGTTGCCATTGAGCCCCCACATAGTGCAGATCAAATTTCTTGCATTTATCGCCATATATCAATTTGAATATATAGCATATGCTTTTTTATGCTGTCATATAATTATGCTATACTTTCGCTTGCATTCGAATTGGATGAAACCAAACTGTTCGCGACAGCAACAAGCAGGTTTTGAGATATCTCATGCAGGAACCAAGTCAAACTGTTAAGCAAACGACCAAATGTAGCGTTATCAGCGTTCTCTAGGGCGTGTTAACACTAATGATGCTATAATTACGGTCAATGGAGATCACGGCCGAGCAATACGAGAAGATCAAGGATAGCCTTCCGATTCAGCGTGGGAATGTGAA
>JAKBDW010000217.1:0-4243 GCA_021834245.1 Pseudomonadota bacterium | reverse complement strand
CCGAGGCCTGCGCCTGATCGACCTTCAGGGTCGCGTGGAGCCTTTGCTATTCGTGCGCAGCCATACGGGACGCGCGCTCAAGCGCGATAGCGGCCGCCGGGTGTTGCAGCTCAAAAGCCTTTGTACCGAGGAGGAGCTCGGGCTGCTGTACGCGCAAGCCGACGCCAGCGAGCGCATGGCGCAAGCCTCGCCCATTGCGCGCGACATGGTCCTGCTGCTTCCTCAGGCCAGCGATCCGGCGGCACGCCTGCCCGAAGAGTCGTTGCTTGGTCCGGTCCAGGACGTGTTGCGCCAGATATGCGGAGAAGGCGCGATTCGATTTCATCACCTCCGGCACAGCGCCGCGAACCGCACGCTTTGTGATTTGATCGAGGCGGCTGTCCCGGGGGCATCGCATCTGCTCGACCCAGAAGGGCTGAGTCGCGACATCGCATCTTTGCGTCACCGCGCTCTTGTCGGAGCCGGGCAATCGCTGAGACCGCTGGTTTGGGCGACCAGTGCCCTTCTGGGGCATGTCACACCCCAAACCACGCTCGGCAGCTATGTGCACGTTCTGGACATGTTGCTCGGCCATGCAACACGCCGGGAAGCCATGGCTCTGCGTATCCCCTCAATGACGCTGGCCTGGCTGGGGAAGACTAGGCCGTCCAGCATTGATGTGCTGCGCCACAGCCTCAAATCCGACCCGGCCAGCGCGACACCTCAAGCACTCACGTCCGTGTTGATCGCGCGCCACGTGCCCAAGCTCTCGCAGCGTTTCCCGCTGTCGTGTCCGTGGCCAGCCGAGTCACTCCGGAAGGTTGGCCGCCGGTTAGCGGTGGCGGCGGAGAATGCAGCGACCAAGCGTTTGGGCAACATTGTCGAGGCACTGCGCCTGATCCACGCGTTGCGGAAAAATCCGAAAGCGCCCGAGGCCCTTCGTTTTGCCGGACCGGCCGCGTGTCGGGCCATCGCAGAGCAAACTCGGCGCTGGTCATCCTTGCGCGGCCCGAGCCCTGCGAGGCTGGCGACATCGGGCTACGTCGACGGGACGATCCGCGTCGGGGCCCTGGCGCTGGATCGGCCTCGAAAACATCGACTGCTTAAGCCCAGGGCATTGGAGCGCGATGCGCAGTCATTCCTGGCTGCCTGGCGCGCATGGCACAGTGAGGAGCCGGTGGCGGTCGAGAGGGTGCTGACCGTGCACTGGGCAAGGCATGACACAGACGACCACGCAATCGTCTTCACCGACATCGAAGAAGCTCAGCTATGGCTGAGCGCGGTAGGCCGTTTGCATTCTTTGGGCGCTCCCTTGCTGCTTGATGCGCTGCAGTGGCATCACACGCCCAACGCTCGTGGCGCCGGCAGCGCGATCATCCAGCGCAACGCGTGGTTGAAGGAACTTCAAATGGACTGGGTAACGGTGACCAATGCGGCGCCGCGCAGCTTTGCACGCGCCAAACCAGTCCCTGCGGCGGGAGCATTGCGTGCGGGTGACGGCAATCAGCGCGGGCACTCCGGGGGGATGCTTCAGGCGCTTGATGCCGCCTCCTACGTTATGACATTGTCAATCTTGATTCGCGCCGCGTTGGGTCGAGTCACTTAACGTAGGTACGCCAAGGGCAGCCATGGCATTTTTTGACGATGAAAAGGAGAGATTAATGAGTGATATTGTCCGCATCGACACCAATCAACGCATGAGCCGCGTCGTCAAGGTCGCGGGCCTCGTATTCATCGGCGGTCAGATCTCGGACGATCGCACGGCGGATGTGAAGATGCAGACGACGAAGGTGCTCGAGAAGATCGACGGCTATCTGGCAAAGGCCGGGATCGACAAGACGCGCTTCGTCTCCGCACAGGTATGGCTAGGCGACATCTGCCGTGATTTCGCGGGCATGAACGAAGTGTGGGGCGCGTGGGTTCCACAAGGCTGTGCGCCTCAAGCTCGGGACGCCAGGGCTGCCCGTCGAAATCGCCGTGGTGGCAGCCCAAGGCAGCTGAGGAGCCCGCCCATGAGAATACGCAAGACATGAGCCCGCAAGACTAGCTGACGACGGCCCCATGCCGTCGTCGCCTACCGGCGTCCGGAGCAGAACTCAGCGACCTGCTCACTCGTCTCTCAGTTCACGCCACGCAGTCTCACGACTTGCAAGCATGGCAATCAATGCGACGACTGCGGCAGCAACGAGGTACCACGCTGGTGCGAGTTTGTTACCAGTCACACTGATAAGCCACGTTGCAATAAGAGGCGCGGTTCCACCGAACAATGCATTTGCAGAATTAAATGTGAAAGCAAAACCGCTATACCTAACATTTGTTGGGAAAATTTCCGAAAGAAAGCAGGGTAAGGTGCCGTCATTCATCGTAAGCATCGCTCCAAAAAGAACCTGGATCCCAACAATGCCGGCAAACTCGACTGATCCGAGCGCCTTGAAGAGCGGGAGCGTTAACGCAATGAAAACAAGTGAAGCTGCGACCAGCATTTTCTTTCGCCCTATACGATCGGATAGTGTGCCCATGAAGAAAATCAGCAGTATGTACACCGCCAAAGAAATTGTCGTCGCTATAAAAGATTCCGTCTCGCCGACGCCCATCTCCGTCGAAAGATAAGTTGGCATGTAGCTCAAAATCGTGTAGAAGGCAACGGCATTCAGGCATGTCACACCAAATGCAATGGTCATTGCACGCTTATGCTTCGTGAGTAATTCTCTAATCGGTGTCTTGACAACATGGTGTTTGCTCTCGAGTTGCCTAAACTTGGGCGTATCCTCGAGGCGGAGTCGAATGTAGCGGCCAATCAGGCCAAAAGGGGCTGCGAGAAGAAACGGCAATCTCCAGCCCCAACTTTGCATCTGCACCGAGGTCAGGACGCCATGCATGAGCGCGACGAGTAGTGAGCCAAAGAGAAGACCTGCGGCAGTGCTGGCGGGGACGATACTCGTGTAGAAACCACGTTTTTTCTGGGGTGCATACTCGGCTAAAAACGCGGATGCGCCCGCGTATTCCCCCGATGCCGAGAATCCTTGAATCACCCTGACAAGTAATAAAAGCAATGGTGCCCATAACCCAACCTGATTGTAGGTTGGCAAAAATGCGATGAGAAATGTCGCGGCGGACATGATGAGAATTGAAAGAGACAAGGCCGCGCGACGGCCAATTTTGTCGCCGAAATGGCCCCAAACAATGCCACCAAGGGGTCTTATGATGAATGAAATAGCAAAAACACCGAATGTTGCAATCAAGGCATTGGTGGATGATACATTTGGAAAAAAGACAACAGCTATAATTGTTGCCAGATAACCGTATGAGGCGTAATCAAACCATTCAACGAAATTCCCGACAAAACTCGCTGCGGCAGCCTTTCTCAGCAGGCCACGATTAATATGTGAAATATTTTTTGTTGTTGACGATTGCGCATCTCGCCAGGATTCGGTACCCAAATCTATGGCTTGCTCTCCGATCGGCTTGCTGTTACTCATGTTCATGTCTCCTCGTTCGTATTGAATCGTCGTACTGGCTCTAATGATTTAAATGCTTGGCATGAAATCAAGTACGAATGACGTTGTGCTCTGGACCATATGGGAAAGCCGTGAGGTTGCGGTTACCGTCCTCGGTGATGACAAGGATGTCATGCTCGCGGTAGCCGCCAGCGCCGGGCACACCTTCTGGCAGCATGATCATGGGTTCCATCGAGATCACCATGCCGGGCTCCAGGATGGTGTCGATGTCCTCGCGCAGCTCGAGCCCGGCTTCCCGACCGTAGTAGTGGCTCAATGTGCCAAATGAGTGGCCGTAGCCAAAGGTCCGGTATTGGAGCAAGTTATGTTCGACGAAAATTCGGTTCAACTCAGCTGCGATGTCGCTGCAGCGCGCCCCGGGCTTAAGGAGCTTCTTGCCTTCATCGTGCACTTTGCAGTTCACCTCCCACGCGTGCAGGTGGGCGTCGGATGCGTGGTCCAGGAATAGGGTGCGCTCCAAAGCGGTGTAATACCCGGAGATCATCGAGAAGCAATTCAGGCTGAGAATGTCACCCTTTTGCACTCTGCGCGTGGTCACGGGGTTATGGGCGCCGTCCGTGTTGATCCCAGACTGAAACCAGGTCCAGGTGTCCATCAGTTCGGTATGGGGATAACGTCGTGCAATTTCGCGCACCATGGCTTGCGTTGAGGCGAGCGCTACCTCGTATTCCGGCACGCCCTCCTTGACGGCGGCGACGAGAGCCGCACCGCCGATATCACAGACTTGGGCGCCATTGGCGATGAAG
>JAKBDW010000301.1:0-4252 GCA_021834245.1 Pseudomonadota bacterium | reverse complement strand
AAGAATACTTTGACATCCCAGCCCAGCGCTGCGCCCGTGGATGCCAGGATGAACGGGGGGTAGGCCCAGTCCAGCGTGCCCTTGGTCGCGATCAGCGCCATGCTCGGCGTCTTGTTGGCATCGATTTCCGCCAGCTTCTTGGGCAGCATCTCTTCCAGACGCAAGTCAATAAACTTCTCGAGCTGCTTGGTGTCGAGCTGCGAAACCTTATCTGCGGTCGTAGACATCTTTTCTCCTCTCCTTCTTCGTCAGCGTTGTTAGTGGCTCGTGTCCATCCTTGCACACACCCGTTTTTCCAAGGTGCTTGTCAAGCCTGCGCCTGTGCGCCCTTGCCTAACCAAAGATCCGGCACGAACAGCCCTGCTTCGAACGCGCCCGGTATGCTCCGGTCCAGATTTTTAGTCGTTCATTAACCGATCGGCCTGATACGCCGCCCGGACAGGCTCGTCGAACCACAAAACCAACTCAATACTTGAGGTGGTAAAGTGAGGATCCAGTCATTAATTAGTTTTATTGAATCCCTTGGCTATACTATGCACTCCGGGGCAGGAAAGTCAACACAATTGAAGTCGACAAACCATTGCACAACATTCATTGTTTGCATTATTTTTCAAGGACTTGTCGCCATCTTGTCGCCGGTTAGCGCTGCGGTTTCTGTATCCGGGCACACGCATCTCGGACCCCGCAATCTCGCTGTCATCGTCAACGATGCCGACCCGCTGAGCGTGCGGATCGGCGAGTACTACCAGGCACTGCGCCACATTCCGAATTCAAACATGATCCATGTCCGGTTCAGACCGGGTTCGGCAATCATGACGCCATCCCGATTCCGCGCCATCGATGCCCGGGTTGTTGCACTTACACCGGCCAACGTCCAGGCCTATGCCCTCACCTGGACAGCACCCTACCGGGTGGGCTGCATGTCCATCACTACCGCCTTCGCGGCAGGCTTTCATCGGGCCTATTGCGCACGCGGTTGCCAACCAACCAAGTACGACCCCTACTTCGATTCCCCCAGCCAGTCTCCCTACACCGACTTCGGAATCCGGCCCACCATGGCGCTCGCCGGCCGGGACTTCCGGGACGTCAAGCGCCTGATCGACCGGGGCGTGGCCTCGGATGGCACCTTTCCGCGCGGGACGGGTTACCTCCTGAGTACCTCCGACCGGGCCCGCAACGTGCGGGCTGCGATGTATCCGGATATCGTGAGCGAACTGGGTAACAAGGTGAGGCTCAGGATCGTCAAGGCAAATTACATCGTCAGGAAAAGGGACGTGTTATTCTATTTTACCGGCGTTGCCCGGGTACGTGCATTGCGCAGTAACCATTTTATGCCGGGCGCAATTGCCGACCACCTTACCTCCTTCGGTGGAGAACTTACACACAGCAGTCAGATGAGCAGCCTCAAATGGCTGGAGGCCGGCGCCACTGGCAGTTATGGAACCGTGGTCGAACCCTGTAATCTGACGGACAAGTTTCCTAGTCCAGGTGTCGTGATCAGCTATTATTTGAAAGGTGAATCGCTGATTGAAGCCTATTGGAAGAGCGTGGCCATGCCGGGTCAGGGAATATTTATCGGGGAGCCACTGGCGCACCCATTTTCAGGGCATCCTTCGGGACCTGAGGCGTCCCGGTGAATGGTCCCTGAGTACAGAAAGCATATCGCCTGCGAGAAACTTAATGTGTTTTCCATGCTCGTCAACGTGACGCCCGGTATCATCGCACCACGAATCTGGATGGCCCACAAGACCTGCATTTACATTTTATTACCCAGCGTCATGGCATATCTGTTCGATCTACGGCTGGTTTTGGTACGAGCGTTGTTACACTGTAAATGCAGTTTTCACAAACTTGCATGCTGCCTGAACTCCAATTAGAAATTGCCGACGAGAACGATGTCTACTCTGCCCGGAAAAGCCAAACAAGTGAATCGCAACAGCGGAGCCCCCCGCAGGCCCGATGCTGCCGGTATGACCGCGGGCACGGACGGTAACTCGGTGCGGCAGTCCTTGCCACGGAAAATCGTCCGCAGACGACCGCCCAACCGCTGGCTGACATTTGCGGTGGCAAATTTTCTTTTTCTTCTGACTATTGT
The DNA here is from genome assembly GCA_021834245.1 of Pseudomonadota bacterium. Classification (GTDB taxonomy): domain Bacteria; phylum Pseudomonadota; class Gammaproteobacteria; order Acidiferrobacterales; family UBA6901; genus JAJXUF01. The sequence continues at coordinate 2,157 of JAKBDW010000301.1, read as the reverse complement.
TGCCGCCGGCGTGATCAACGGCACAGGGAGCGTCGATGCATTCACCTACTTGGCCCTGCTCTTTTTGATCTGCAGCACCCCGCTGGTGCTTTATGACAGACCGAACGGCCGCTACGTGATTCTGCTGATATTCGCGCCCCTGTTCTTCATGGACTATGGGCTTTTCGATATCGCCAAGCTGTTCGCACTGTTCAAGCTGCCTGAATTCAATGAGGCCAGACAGGGCGTACTCAGCGAAGCTGAAATTGCAATTCTCATCGGTGCTGCGATGCTGATCGCCGGTTACGTTTCGGTGGCCGCCCTGTGGCAACGCAAATCGGCCCGAATATTGCGATCCGATTGGAAATCTTCGACGATTACCGTGGTCGGTCTGATTACCTGGGCCGCCGGAAGCGCCGGCACCCTGGTCTGGCAACTGGGGGTTGCCGATCCCCTGGCTCATGTAAAACTGGGTGCCACGGCGGCGATGGGACTGATGGTGCTGCGAATGATTCAGCCGATCGGGGCCATCCTTCTCATCTACGGCTATATCACATCCAAGTCCAAACTGCGCACTGCGCTGGTTCTGATGATGCTGGCCACCGATTTTTCACTAGGGTTCATCGAGGCATCGAAAGAACTCATGGTCCGGAGTCTCGCATTACTGATCATTTCGAGCTTTTTGATCAACGGCAAGGTGTCAAGAAAATGGCTGATCACCGGGGGAGTGGTGGTGGCGCTCAGTTTTTCTGTTTTGCAGGCGTATCGTCTCAACGTGCTGCAGCTAAAGCATGAAACCCGGCGCGAGGCGCTGGCGCACTTTTCCCATAACCTATTCAAGGCGCTCGATTCAAAGATGGTGGGGGGCGATACTTCGGAGTCCAGCGCAAAGCTGATTGTGCACCGCACGGACCTCAAGACCACGATGGAACTGATCATGTCCACTGTCGGCGTGACAGCACCTTATGAGCACGGGCGCACCATGCGGCCGCTTTTGTACGTATTTATCCCAAGAATCTTGCTGCCTCACAAACCGCGGACCTCAGTGGGACGCATCTTCACGCGTGATTTCCACACGTCCCTTGACCGTAACAGCTATACGTCGGCAACGCAGATGGGCGAGTTGTACTGGAATTTCGGCTGGCCGGGATTGGTTATTGGGATGTATTGCATCGGTGCCTTGCTCGGCTTTGTCGGTGCCACCACAAACCTGACTGAAATACGATCGGTGACGCGCCTGCTGATCATCCTGAGCACAGTCTACCTGATCTGTCTGCGCTTCGAGGGAGGGATCGGTTTGCAGTACACGCTGTGGATCCGGTCGGTAGTCATGATCTTGCTGCTCCATATGATGTTCAGGCGCCGCTATGTGAAGCGGAGCACCGGGATCCGTTCGATGCCACCGCAGACAAGACTCGGTTCGTCCAGACAAGAATCGTGACCCCTGAATGCCACTGTCTAACCGCCGGAATTCTCCAGCGCCACTTTGGGCTGCCCCCATCCGGCTGGCGTCAAATGTGCGTGGGCAGTTCCGGTAGCCACGTCAATGTACGGTGCAAAACGGACGATTAGCTGGTGGCAGGTTTCCAGACGTGGCAAACCCCAGTTGCAGCTGATACCGCGCACCTAACGCGGCACGCACCGCCATGAATACAGCGAGGTTATGGTATCAAAGGCTGCTGCGCAGGCGCGTGGTGACGGAAGGCATATGGGTCACAATCGGCCAGGGGTTCAGCGCGCTGGGGACGCTGGTAGGCATTCGGATTCTTACCAGACTTCTCCCGCCTACGACATACGGATTGGTCTCGCTGCTGCTTGGCGCCGGCACGTTGATTTCCGGCATATTTTGCACGCCGTTCATCCAGGCGATGCTGCGTTATTACCCACAATACGCATCAACCAACCGAATAATCGCCTTGCGCCGCGCGGTGGACTCCGCCATTCGGCGCGGAGCAGCGCTTGGGATTTTGCTATTGGCGGTTTTGGGGGTGGTGTATTGGAAGATGGAAGGGGTGGCACCAGTCTCCATCGGACTGCTTGCTGCGTTGGTGCTGGTCGACACAACGCGCAGCCGGGAAATAGCATTTTACAATGCAGCGAGAAGGCAGAAGCCCTACGCTTTGTGGACTGCGGCAGAGTCCTGGACCAGGCCGCTATTGGCCGCCTCTGCCGTCTACT